>JAFAWR010000044.1 GCA_019241635.1 Solirubrobacterales bacterium | reverse complement strand
GCTGCGCGGTCACGACACCACCTCGCGCCGGCTGCGCGAGCTGTGCATCCTGCGGACCGCGTCGCTGCACCACTCCCAGTACGAGTGGCACCAGCACCGGCGCATGGCCCGGGAGGTCGGCGTCACCGACTACCAGGTGGCCGAGCTTGAGATGTGGCGCACGTCGGATGCCTTCGACGCCGGCGAGCGAGCGGCGCTCGCGCTGACCGACGCGATCATCCACGGCACCGTCCCCGACGAGGTCATCGACGAGCTCGAGCGTCACTTCGACAACGCCCAGCGGGTCGAGCTGACCGTCACCGCCGCGTTCTACGCCATGGTGCCGCGCATCCTCGACGCGCTGCGCGTCCCGGTCGAGGGCAAGGAGCACGACCGCGAGCTGCCCAAGCCGCCTGAGCGACCCGCCTAGCTGCGCACGTCGCGCTCACGCTCGGCCGCACGGACCCGCGAGGCCCGCCGGGCGATCGCCCACCGGTGAGTCTCCGATGGACCGTCGTAGATCCGAAACGGCCGCACCTCGTTCTGAAACCGGGCCAGCGGCAAGCCATCGGTTACCCCGTCGCCGCCGGTCAGCTGAAGCGAACGATCGATCACCCGCCACACCGCCTCGGCCACGAACACCTTGGCCACCGACGTCTCGTGACGCCCGTGGGCGCCCGAGTCGAGCACCTCGGCGGCCCAGCGGATCAGCGACCGGCTGGCCTCGATGTCGATCACCGAATCGGCGATCAACCCCTGGGCGAGACCGAGCTCTTCGAGGCGGCTGCCGAACACAGACCGCTCGGCCGCCCGGTCCAGAGCGACATCCATAGCCCGCCGGGCCAGACCGAGCCACCGCATGCAGTGGGTCAGGCGGGCCGGCCCGAGCCGCACCTGCGCGTAGCGGAAGCCCTGACCGACCTCGCCGAGCACGGCGTCCGCGCCGACCCGGCAGTCTCGGATCTCCACCTCGGAGTGCCCGCCGGCGAACACCGTGTCGGTGGTCTGCATCCGCCGCCCCACCTGCCACCCCGGGTTCGAAGCATCGATCAGGAACATCGTCGCACCCTCGTCAGCGCGCGCCATGCAGATCGAGAACGCGGCACCGTCGGCGCCCGAGATGAACCGTTTCGAGCCTTCGATCACCCAGCCGCCGTCAGCCCGTCGCGCCCGGGTGGCCAGCGCGGCCGGGTCCGATCCGGCCCCGGGGTGCGGCTCGGTCATGGCGAAGCACGAGCGGATCTCGCCCGCCGCCAGCGGGCGGAGGTAGCGCTCCTTCTGCGCCTCGGTGGCCACCACCTCGAGAAGGTGCATGTTGCCCTCGTCGGGCGCCGCGCAGTTCAGGGCCTGGGGTCCGAGCAGCGAGTAACCGGCCTCCTCGAACACCGCGCTCCAGCCGCGGATGTCGAGGCCCACGCCGCCGAACTCGGCCGGCACGTGCGGCGCGAACACGCCGGCCTCGCGAGCCGCCGCCTGCACCTCCGCGCGGAGGGCCGGGTCGAGATCCGGGCCCGGGAAGCGCTCCTCCGCCGGCAGGCAGACCTCGCGCACGAACGCCCGCGTGCGCGCGGCGATCTCAGCGACGTCTGGCGCCGCACCAACGAAAGACAACTCCGACCTCCTATCCGTCGTCGCTGTGGGTAGCCAGCCAGTCTCGGATCTGCGGCCGCGCCACCTTGGCCGCCTGGCGACCGGCCACGAAGCCGATGTGCCCGGATTCCAGGCGAAGCTCGCTGACGTCGTCCGACCCGACCAGCCGGGTCAGCGGCTCCGAGGACGCTGCCGGCGTGATCGTATCCTGCGCGGCGTAGGCGTTCAGGAACGGGCAGCGGATGTCCTCCAACCGCACCTCGCCGCGCCCGTGGGGAATCACCCCGCCCAGCAGCGCGTTCTGGCGGATCAGCCGCTCGACGGTCTGGCGGAACACCCCGCCCGGGAACGACACCTGATCGCGGGCCCAGAACGCGATGGCCAAAAAGCCCTCGACGAACTCGTCGTTCCACAGGTTCTGGAAGAAGTTCACCCGCTGGGTCACGTATTCGGTGGGCTTGAGCGATTGGAAGCCTTCGTCGAGCGCGTTCGCCGGCACCAGCCCGGTCTCGTCGATCACGTCGTCGGGGCCCAGCCGGTGCGCGCGGAACATGTTGCTCATGAAGCCCATTTCGCGGTAGTCGCACGGCGTGGCCATGACCATCAGGTTCCGGATCGGTAGCTCGGGGTGCGCGGCCACCTCGAGCAGCGCCAGAACGCCGCCGAAGCAGTACCCGATCAGCGTCACCTCGTCCGCGTCAGCCTCCTCGAGCACCGCCCCGATCGCCGCGGGAATGTATTCGTCGACGTAGGTCTCGAGCGTGTTCTCGGCGTCGGCCGGGTCGGGCGGAACCCAGTCGAGCAGGAACACGTCGAAGCCCTCGCCGGTCAGGTAGCCGATCATGCTCGTGCCGGGGAGCAGATCGAGGATGTAGCTCTTCGAGACCAGGCTGTGGACGATCAGCACGGGCGGCCGGAAGCGGCGCTGCGCCGAGGAGCGATAGCGCCACAGCCGCGCTTTGTCGCGCTTCCAGACCAGATCGCGCGGCGTCTGAGCCATATCCGGCCGGTTGGCGCCGGCCAGGTAGGCCAGCCCGTTACGGGTCCGCAGGATCTGGCGCTCGATCAGGCCTGGAGCCATTAGCTCTGGCGCCTGGTCGTGGAGCGCCGGGGCCGCGTACGTGGTTGATGACCGTTGAGCAGCGGACGGTCGCGCTGCTCAGCCTCCCGGCGCAGATCGCGGACCTGGCGCTCGAGGCTCGCCACCTGGTTTGACAGACGCATGACATCGCCACGGGAGACCCAGCCCCACAGGTGCAACCAGCGCTCGGTGGCGCCCTGCACGTCGTGCAGCATCCTGCGCTGGATCCGGATCGAATGGGTCGCCAGATCCATGAACGTCTCGCTCTGAATCCACGCCTCCGTGCCGGCCGCCAGCGGCCGCTCGATCGCATCGAATGCCTTGCGCCAGTGCGGGGTCATGTCATCACCTGCCTTTCCGAGCTCTCAAATCGAGGTCCAGCCGCCGTCCACCGCGAGCACGTGTCCGGTCACGTAGCTAGAGGCGTCGCTGGCCAGGAACAGCAGCGCGCCGTCGAGCTCGCCCTCGCGGCCATGGCGGCCCAGAGGGGCCCGCCGCGCCACCCAGTCGCGCCCCTTGCCCTCCTCGGAGAACATGTCGGCGGTCATCTCGGACTCGAACCAACCCGGCGCGATCGCGTTGACCCGAACACCCTTGCGCGACCACTGGGCGGACAGCTCGCGGGTCAGGTTGACCATCCCTCCCTTCGAGGCGGCGTACCCGGCCTGCGGTATCTGCCCGACTCCGACGAGCCCGAGCACCGAGGCGACGTTGACGATCGCGCCGCCAGAGCCGCCGTCGAGCATCGCGCGCGCCGCGTGCTGGGAAAGCGCGAACGGCGCCACCAGGTTGACATCGATGACCTTGCGGAACTCCGAGAGCGGCTCCTTCTCGGCCGGGTGAACATCGACCATGCCGGCGTTGTTGACCAGCACGTCCACGCGGCCGTACCGGTCGAGGGCCTGGTCGACCACGCGCCCAACGCCGTCGACCTCGGACAGATCGCATGGCGCCGGAAGTGCGTCGTCGAGCTCACCGGCCAGCTGCTCGAGCCGCTCGCGGCGCCGGGCCACCAGCACGACCTTGGCCCCGGCGGCGTCCAGCACCCGAGCGAAGCGAGCCCCCAGGCCCGAGCTCGCGCCGGTCACGATCGCGACCTTGCCGTCGATCCGGAAGGCCGCCAGGGGGTCGAGGTCGAAGTCCGCCACGTCCGCGCGGTCACCCTTACCCGATCGCCTTCTCGCGTCCCTGCCACTCCTTCTCGCGCAGCAAGTACTTCTGGACCTTGCCGGTCGAAGTCCGCGGGAGCTCGCAGAACTCGACCTGCGCCGGGCACTTGAACTTGGCCAGGTTCTCGCGGCAGAAGCCGATCAGGTCCTCCTCGCTGACGTCCTGACCGGACTTCAGCTCGACGAACGCCTTGGGCCGCTCGCCCCACTTGTCGTCCGGCGTGGCCACCACCGCCGCCTCGAGCACGGCCGGATGCTCAGATATGGCCTGTTCCACTTCGATGCTCGAGATGTTCTCCCCGCCCGAGATGATGATGTCCTTGGAGCGATCGCGCAGCTCGACGTAGCCGTCGGGATGCCACACCGCGAGGTCGCCGGAGTGAAACCAGCCGCCCCGGAAGGCCTCCTCGGTCTCCTTCTTCATGTTGTGGTACCCGATCATCACGCCGTTGCCGCGCATGACCACCTCGCCAACCGTCTTGCCGTCGCGCTGCACGTCCTGCATGTCGTCGTCGACCACCCGCACGAGGTTGGCGCCGTTGTAGGTGTGGCCCTGCCTCGAGAGCAGCCTCGCCTTCTCCTCGAGGTCCTGCTCGTCCCATTGCGGCTGCCAGCTGCAGCTCATGATCGGGCCGTAGGTCTCGGTCAGGCCGTAGAGGTGGATCGGGTGCAGGTTGAGCTCGCCCATCTTCTTGAGCAGCGCCGGCGTCGGCGGCGAGCCGCCGGTGGGGACGGTGACGTGCTGATCGAGCCGGTGCGCCTTGTCGTGGTTGACGATGCTCATGTGGATGGTCGGCGCCCCGCTGTAGTGAGTGACGCCTTCGGCGTCGAACAGGTCCCAGATCCGCTCGGGCTCGACCTTGCGCAGGCACACGTGCACGCCGCCGGCCCGCGTGACGCCCCAGGTCAGGCACCACCCGTTGCAGTGGAACATCGGGAGCGTCCACAGGTGCACCGAGTCATAGCCGAGCCCGACCTCAGCGGCCACCCCGGCAGCGTGGAGATAAGCGCCGCGATGGGTGTAGATCGCGCCCTTGGGCTTTCCCGTGGTCCCCGACGTGTAGTTGATCGCGATCGGCTCCGTCTCGTCCTTTAGCCAGCTCTCCGGAGCGTCCGGCGAGGCGCCGGCCAGCAGCTGCTCGTAGGGGTCGTCATCCTGCCCGGTGTCCTCGATCACGATCGTCTCGATGTCCGGGGTGTCCGCCTCGTCGACGAGCTCCTTGAGCTGGGCGTCGACGAGCAGCAGGCGCGACCCCGAATCCTTGAGGATGTGCTCGATGTCGCGCTTTGACAGCCGCGTGTTCATCGCCACCAGCACGCCGCCGGCCATCGGCACGCCGTAATGCGCCTCGAGCAGCGCCGGGATGTTCGGAGCCAGGATCGCCACCCGGTCGTGCTTCTCGATCCCGTGGTCGCGTAGCGCGCCGGCCAGCCGGTTGCAGCGCTCCTCGAGCTCGGCGTAGTTGAACCGGCGCTCGCCGTGGACCACGGCGGGCCGCTGCCCGAGTGCCTGGGCGTTGCGTCGCAGGAAATTGAGCGGGGTCAGCTCGATGCGCGATGGCGATGCGTCCACGGTTACCTCCCTCTCGGTTCTCGGCGACGCGCTGGGGCCACCGGTGTCCCGTCCTCCGGTTGTCTCTTACAGGTACCCAGCCGCCACCGCGAGCAACCTGGGCACGCCGTCGCACAACGAGGCCGACCAATCGTCGCCGCGCTCGCCGCGCAGGTAGCGCTTGTAGATCGCCTCGCAGAACACCGCCGCCTTCCACAGCGCGAACGCCTGGTACCAGCCGAGCGCGGAGACATCGCGCCCCGTCTGCTCGGCGTAGCGCGAGACCAGCTCGGCCCGAGTGGGAAAGCCGGGCCTTCGCGTGACGGTGGTCAGGAGCAGGGGATGCGCCTCCGAGTCAGGCTCACACCAGGTTGCGGCCAAATATCCCAGGTCGGCCAACGGATCGCCGATGGTCGCCATCTCCCAGTCCAGGATCGCCACCAGCCGGGCCGGAGCCTGGTTGGAAACCATCACGTTGCCGAGCCGGTAGTCACCGTGCACGACGGTCGACGGCGGGCTCTCCGGCATGGTCTCGGCCAATCGCTGGCCAAGCTCCGCGCAGGCCTTGACCTCACGCGTGGCGTTCACCTCCCACAACCCGCTCCAGCGCCGCAGCTGGCGCTCGAGGTAGCCGGTGGGCTTGCCGATGCTCAGCCCGCACGCCTGCCAATCGACGGCGTGCAGACGGATGAGGCCGTCGAGCAGCTCCTCCCCGAGGCGGCGCCGCTCCGCCGGGGTATCGAGCGCGGCCGGGAGCTCGTCACCCGTGATCACCGTCCCGTCGAGCTCCTCCATCACGTAGAACGGGACCCCGAGAACCGAGTCGTCCTCGCATACCGCCAGCACCTTCGGGACCCGCACGCCAGCCGGAGCGAGACCGACTTGGATCCGCGCCTCGCGAACCACGTCGTGGGCCGACGGGGGCAGCGGCGGCGGCGGGGGGCGCCTGAGCACCAGGCGCGTCTCGCCTCGCTGGACCCGGTAGGTCAGGTTCGAGGCGCCGTCGCCGATGGGCGCGGCCGTGATCGGCCCGTCCCCGAGCCCCTCCCCGTCGAGGAACGACTCGAGTGCATCGAACGGCAGCGCCACCGTGGCTGGGGTCGCCATCGCGGCATCATACGAATCGCCCTCCGTTGCGCCGGCGTCCCGGAGGTCTGTGTGCTGACACCGAGGACCGGCGGTCCAGCGGGCCCCACTAGTGGTCGTCCCCGTAAGTACGGTCGCACCGAGAGGTGTCACGCGTGGATGCTGCGCGAGGACGCAGGATCCGACGCGTAGCAGCGCTACGCGAGGATCCGAGGACAAAGCGCAGCGCCGCCAGGGGCGCCTCGAATGCGAGCGTACTTGCGGGGGCGGCCACTAGCTCATGCAGATGAAGCTGTAAACAGGAGCGCGCCGGCGATGGCTCCGGCGGCGCGCCTTCTGCAGGGCGGCGAGCTCGGTTGGCCCTGCGCCCGTGGTGTAACGCTTGCCGGTGCGCACGACGGCCACGCAGCCGGTGTGCACCACCGCGATGACCACACACCCCTTGCCGCACGCTTGGTGGGCAGCCTGCGCGGCCCCGGCGCTGGTCGAGCTGAAGCCCAACTCGTGATCCGCCGTCCGCTTGTTCACCGCAATCGCGCCGTAGTCGGTTTCCCCGCCCCGCGGCACGCAAATCCAGCTGATCACCCGCCCGTGCGGGCGATGAGCCCTGCGGCGCGCCTGACGGATGGCTTTCTGCTTCGTCGCCCCGAGGCCGGCGGTGTAACGGTGGCGGACGCGGACCACCGCGCCGCAAGCACCCTGAAGCGAGACGAGGATGACGCAACTTGCCCCGCAGGCCTGCTGCGCCGCTCGCTCGGCGCCGGCCCTGGTCGATGCGAAGCCGAGCTCATGATCGCCGGAGTGCTCGTTCACCGCTATTGCGCCGTACCCGGCGAGCGCGACGGCGGGCACGACGAGGGCAGCCACGACCGCCCCGCCGAGCGCCAACCGGAACCGGCGGCTGCTCACCGCCGCTCCAGGGCCAGGCGGATGCCAAATCCGATCAGGATCGCCCCGCTCAGCCCGTCGATCGCCGCGCTCACACGCCGGCGCCGAAGCAGGTTCGACGCCTTCGCCGCGACCATCGCGTAGGCGCACAGCCAGACCACGGTCATCAGCACGAACAGGCCGCCCAGGACGAGGAAGGGCAGGAGCACCGAGTGCCCGGGCCCGGCGAACTGCGGGAGTAGCCCGGTGAAGAACGCGCCGATCTTGGGGTTGGCCAGGTCGCTGATCAGGCCCTGGCGAAATCCGCCCCGTCCATCGAGCGGCGCCTTCCGACTCGACTGCGGGTCCGAATGCGTGCCGCCGCGCCGGGCCGCGCGGATCGCCTGAACCCCGAGCCAGACCAGGTACGCGGCGCCGATCAGCTTGAGGAGCGTGAACGCGGTGTCGGAGGCCCGCACGAGCGAGGCGACGCCAATCGCCGAGGCCACCGTCCACACGGCGAGACCCGTCTCGACGCCGAATGCGGTCCCGAGCGCGGCACCTCGGCCATGCAGCACGGCGTTCTTGGTCACCAGCGCGGTGTCCGGGCCGGGCACGACGATTACGACCGCGGCGATGCCGAAGAACAACCACACGTGGTGGATCACGATCGCCAGTGTCTCATGCCGCCGGCCGGCGATCCAGACGCCCGCTCGTTCCCGAGAACCGCCTCCGGGTACGGGATGGTGGCGATGACCGGTTCACCTCACTCTGCGCCCGCGCCCGCGCGCGGCGAGCGCGCGAGCGGCAGCATGCGCGAGCCCCTCACGCTGGCGCTGCTCGCGCTGACCTTCCTCAGCGGGATGGTCGACGCGGTGAGCTACCTCGGGCTGGGCCGGGTGTTCACCGCGAACATGACCGGCAACCTCGTCCTCCTCGGGTTCGCCCTCGCCCACAGCGGCGGGCTCCCGGTGCTCGCGCCGGTGATCTCGCTGGGCGCGTTCGCGCTCGGGGCGGGGATCGGTGGGCAATTGGGGACGAGGCTGCGCGACCGCCACGCTGTGCACGTCAGCGCGGTCCTGACCCTCCAAGCGGGTCTGATCTCCGCCACGACGATCCTGGCCGCGGCCGTCCACGTCCGTGCCGGCACCGCATCGGGTTACGTGGTGATCGGGACGCTGGCCGCCGCCATGGGTCTCCAGACCGCCACTGCCCGCCGGCTCGCCGTGCCCGATCTCCCGACCACGGTGATCACGCAGACGCTGACTGGCCTGGCCGCCGACTCCCGCCTGTTCGGCGGCTCGGGTCAGGGCACGGTCAGACGCGGGTCGGCACTGAGCGCGATGCTCGCGGGCGCGGTCGTTGGCGCTCTGCTCGTCAAAGGCGGACCGGTGCTGGCGCTCGCATCGTCCGGCGGTCTCGCGCTGCTCATCCAATTCGCCTACCTGCCCACCGCGCGGCGATGAGGTAGCGTCCGCCCATGGCCTCCGCGTGGCCGGCCGTCAACTACGAGGACTGGAGCTCGACGTGCGACACGTTGCACGCGCACACCCAGGTCCTCGGCAAGCTGGCCGCCGCGCTCGCGCCGCCCGAGCCCGAGTTCCAGCACGTCGCGCTCCGCCTCACGGCACGCGGCTGGGAGACCGCGGCGCTGCCGGCGCCCGACGGGTCGGGCGCGATCGTGGCCACGCTCGACCTGCGCGCGCACGAGGCGGTAGTCGAGCACAGCGGCGGAGGATTGTGGCGAGGGCCGTTGGCCCCGGATCGGCCGGTGGGTGAGGTCACCCGCGCGGTGCTCGAAGCGGTGCGCGAGCTCGCCGGCCCGGTCGAGATCAACCCGGCGCCTCAGGAGGTGCCGTGGAGCGTTCCGCTCGACCAGGACGATGAACACGCCCACTACGCCCCGTCCGAGGTGACGGCTTACTTCGCCGCGGCCACGCAGGCCGCGCAGGTGCTCGCCGCGTTCCGCGCGCCGTATCGCGGCCGATCGACCGCGGTGAACGCGTGGTGGGGATCGTTCGACCTCGCGGTCAATCTGTTCTCGGGCGAGCCGGCCCAGCCACCGGCCGACGACTACATCATGCGCAACGCGATGGACGCCGAGGAGGTCGCCGTCGGATGGTGGCCGGGCGACCCGCGCTATGGCAAGGCGGCTTTCTACGCATATGCCCACCCGGCCCACGACGGATTCGCCGGCGCGGACATGTCACCCGGCCGCTGGGACGCCGCGCTCGGCGAGTACGTGCTCGATTGGGATGACCTCCGCGCCGGCGCGGATCCGCACGCCATGGCGCTCGAGTTTGCCCGCAGCGTGTTCCGTCACGGCTGCGCCGTGTGTGATTGGGACTCCGGTCTAGCCGCCAGCGCGCACGGCACTCCGCCGCCGCTGGCCTAGCGGCGCCGGCCCTGCCGCCGCCGGCTTAGCGCGCGGCCAGGCCCTGTCGGACGGGCTCGGGATCAGCTCTGGCCAGCCAGGCTCAGGCGGCCAGGCGGCGGCGTGCCTTCTGCACCGACGGCAGGGCGGCCTTCGCCTTGGCCAGCGGACGCGCACGCACGTCGACGCTCGCCGGCTTGGGTCCGATCGTGATCTCCTCGCCGGTGGCCGGGTTGCGGCCCGTGCGCTTCTTCGTGGCCGGCTTGACCCGGACGGTCAGCTGGACGATTCCTCCGATGCGCACCTTCTCGGCGTTACCAAGCTGCTCGAGGACGATCTCGTCGAGGGCCTCGAGGGCCCGCTTGGCTTCGGCTTTGCTCATGTCTGCTCGGTCGGCGACGGCGGTCACCAGCTGGGCCTGTGTTAACGGCACGGCGCTCCTCCTGGGATCGATACGGTCTTGTGGATTGGCGGATTCAACCTGGCCCGGCGGACGGACGGGCGTTTTTTCGCCCCACGGCCGGTGCACTTTTGTCGTACGCGACGGTGGACGCGCGGGCCAACGAGCCGCACATAGTCGCGCATCAGAGAAATCGATGCATGATGAGCAGCCCCACATAGCCGTGGCGAGGGTGCTCGAACGCCTCCGGAACCGTGGTCAGCACCTCGAAGCCGAGCGACTGCCACAGCGTCACCGCCGCCGTATTGGTCTCGACCACGGCGTTGAACTGGATGGCTTTGAAGCCACAACCGCGAGCCCACACGATCATGTCCTCGCCGAGCGCCCGGCCGACGCCGCGCCGCGCCCGCCCCGGATCGACCATGAAGCTGGCCGAGGCCACGTGCGATCCCGGCCCCTGGCGGTTGGGGTACATCACCGCGCTGCCGAGCACGGTGCCGTCGGCGTCGGTCGCCACCGAGGTACGGCCCGTCGGGCCGATCATCCACAACCGCCGCGCCTCGTCCTCGGTCATGTCAGGGTCGAACGCGTAGGTCTCCCGGGCTAGGACGATGCGCTGGAAGAACGGCCAGATCGCGGCCCAGTCCTCGGGCCGCGCGTCGCGGATCGTCACCCTCAGTGAGCGGGGATCTGTGTGGCGGACTTCTGAAGCTGGCGCTCGGGGGTGATCCGCACGACGTTCCAGGCCAGGCCGACCCGCTCGAGGCCCGAGATGAACAGACCGGAGAGATCGAGCTCCCACCAGCGCAGGCCGTGGTAGGCCGAGCGCGGGAACGCGTGATGGTTGTGATGCCAGGACTCGCCGAGCGAGAACACGGCCAGCCAGGCCACGTTCGTCGAGTGATCTTCGATGTCGAAGCGCCGGCGGCCAAAGAAGTGGCAGATCGAGTTCACCGACCAGGTCACGTGGTGGACGAAGAAGATCCGCACCAGGCCACCCCACACGTAGCCGCGGAGCGCGCCCTGAAGCGTGAAGCCGTGGAGGACGAACCCCGCCACGGTGGGGATGGCCAGCGAGGCCACGACCAGCATTGGGAATCGCTTGCCGATCCGCCGCATCTGCCGGTCCTCGTAGAGCTCGCCGGCATAGCGCTTCCAGTCGGCCTGGCCCTGCGTCTCGAGCAGCCAGCCGGTGTGGGCGTGCCACAGACCGGCTAGCCCGCTGCCGTGACCGACGTGGGGACTGTGCGGGTCACCCTCCTTGTCGGCATGCGCGTGATGCTTGCGATGGTCGGCGACCCAGTCGAGCACCGAGCCCTCGACGGCCAGTGAGCCCGCGACCGCAAACACGCGCTCGAGCCAGGGGTAGGTCTGGAACGCGCGATGGGTGAGCAGCCGGTGAAAGCCGACCGTGATCCCGACCGCCGTGATCATGTACATCACGGCGAGGATCGCTAGATCGGTCCAGTCGACGGCGCGGTTCCAGAGCAGGATGATCGCGGCGAGGACGCCGGCAAACGGGACGACCACGCCGGCCAGATTCGCGATGCGCTCAGTTCGGGTCATGTCACCTCAGCTTCCCACGACTCGTGCGATGCCAATCACTGCCTCGAACATGAAACCCCCCGGGTGGCGGGGCGTTACACACGATTTGTGGCGATATCGCTGATCTGCCGGCGCCGGGCGGGCGTCACGAACGTGTTCCGGGCATGATTGGCGGATGCGCGAGGAGACGCTGCTTCCCGGGATGATCGCGATCGAGCACACGTTCGAGGTCCCGCTCGATCACGAGGATGACGGTGGCGAGCGGATCACCGTGTTCGCCCGCGAGCTGGCCCGCCCAGAGGGCCGCGACCGGCCGTTTCTCGTGTTCTTCCAGGGCGGTCCTGGATTCGAGGCGGCGCGCCCGACCCGTAGCCCGAACGCGCCGGGCTGGGTCGACCGGGCGCTCCGGGACTTCCGTGTGCTCATGCTCGACCAGCGCGGCACCGGGCGCTCCTCGCCGATCGGGACGCTCCCCGGACGCTCTCCCCGCGAGCAGGCCGACTACCTGGCGCATTTCCGCGCGGACTCGATCGTGCGCGACGCGGAGTGGATCCGCCGCGCGCTCGGCGTCGAGCGCTGGAGCGTGCTCGGGCAGAGTTTCGGCGGCTTCTGCGTGACGACGTACCTGTCGCTGGCGCCCGAGGGACTCCGCGAGGCGTTCCTGACCGGAGGTCTCCCCGTCCTGGGACCGCGCATCGACGAGGTCTACGCGCGCACGTACGCACGCGCGCTCGCGCGAAGCCGCCGCTACTACGAGCGCTACCCCGCCGATCGGGAGCGGGTCCTGCGCCTGCATGAGCAGGTCGAGCGCGGCGGCGGGCTCGAGCTCCCATCGGGCAACCGCCTCACCTGGCCCCGCTTCCGCCAGCTCGGGCGGATGCTCGGGATGAGCGACGGGGCCGAGCGGCTTCACTACCTGCTCGAGCTCCCGCCGGATTCGCCGGCCTTCTGCCACGACTTCGACACCGCCGAGAGCTTCGAGCGCAACCCGATCTACACGATCCTGCACGAAGCCTCGTGGGCCGATGGCGGCAGCACCCGCTGGTCGGCGCAGCGCATGCTGCCGGACGACTACGAGGCTCCCGAGCTGTTCACCGGCGAGCACGTGTACCCATGGATGTTCGAGGACTACCGCGGCCTGGCCCCGCTGCGGGAGGCCGCGGAGATCCTGGCCGAGCGCGAGTGGCCGCGGCTCTATGACCCCGGCGTGCTCGCGACGAACCGGGTGCCGGTGGCCGCCGCGATCTACGCGAACGACATGTACGTCGAGCGCGTGTTCTCCGAGGAGACCGCCGAGGGCATCCGCGGAGCCCGGACCTGGATCACCAACGAGTACGAGCACAACGGTCTCCGGGCCGACGGCGAGCGAGTCCTCGGCCGGCTGATCGACCTGGCTCGTGGACCCGCCTAGCGGCCGCGGCGATGGGCCGGCCGTTCATCCTCGTCCAGCTGAGCGATCCGCACATCGGAGCCGATTGGGGGGTCGGGGATCCGGTCGCCGGCCTGGCCGCCTCGGTCGCCTCGGTTCGCGAGTTGCGCCCGGCCCCCGACGCGGTCCTGGTATCGGGGGATCTGGTCGATCATGGCTCAGACGCCGAGTACGCCGAAGTCGCGTCGCTGCTCGAGGAACTTGACGCGCCCGTCTACCCGCTGCCCGGCAACCACGACGACCGCGACGCCTTGCGGCGGCAGTTCGGGATTCCCGGCGAGGCCGGAGGCCCGGTCCAGTACGTGGTCGACCTGGGTCCGCTTCGGGTGCTCGCGCTCGACAGCACCCGCCCCGGCGCCGACTCCGGCGAGCTTGACGCAGGCCGCTTGGCCTGGCTCGAGGACGCGCTGTCGGCCGACCCGCATACGCCGACGGTGCTCGCCATGCACCATCCGCCGCTGCTCACCCACGCGCCGGCGTTGGACGCGCTCGCACTCGCCGGCGATGACCGGGCCGCTCTCGCCGAGATCGTCGCTCGTCACCGGAGCGTGGCGCTGATCGTCGCCGGCCACGTTCACCGTGCGATCGCCGGAGAGCTCGCGGGGCGCCGCGTGCTCAGCGCGCCGAGCACCTATGTCGGATTCCGCCTGGATTTGGTCGGCACCGAGCTTCAGTCGATCCCGGCGCCGCTCGGGTACGTCGTGCACGTGCTGTGCGATGGCGAGCTCGTGTCACACGTTCACGCGCTGTCGGCCAGCCCGTGCGTGTAGGCGTAGTGCACCGCCTGAGCGCGGTCGCGAGCGCCGATCTTGGCGAACACGTGGTTGATGTGGGTCTTGACCGTCGCCTCGCTGACCACGAGCGTGGCGGCGATCTCCCCGTTGGACAGGCCGCGGGCGATCAGCGACAGGACCTCCGCCTCGCGTCGGGTCAGGTCGTCGGGAAGGCTCGCCGGGGGCGGCGCGGGGCGGGCCGCGCTGCTCGCCGCCGCGATCAGCCGGCTGTGCACGACCGGGTCGAGCAGGGCGAGATGGTCGGCCGCGGCATGGATGGCGCGGGATATCTCGGCGATCCCGGCGTCCTTGGTCAGATAGCCGCGCGCGCCGGCCTGGAGCGCGTCGAGGATCGAGGCCTCATCGGCGTGCGTGGTCAAAACGACGATCTCGGTGTCGGGTTGCGCGGCGCGGATCCGGCGCGTCGCCTCGACGCCGTCGAGCTTGGGCATGCGCAGATCCATGAGCACGACGTCGGGCCGGTGGCGCGCGCACAGCGCCACGGCCTCCTCGCCGTCGGCCGCGGCGGCCACCGGATTGATGTCGGGCGCCGCTTCGAGCAGCGTCATAAGCCCCTCGCGGACGAGCAGCTGATCGTCGACGACCATCACGCGCACCGGCCCGTTCATGTGCCGGCATCCTCTGAGGATCGCGGCGGGGGCAGGCGAAGCTCGACGCGCCAGCCACGGGCGCCGTTTCCCGCGGTCAGGGTTCCGCCCAGCAGCTGGGCTCGCTCTTTCATGCCCTGCAGGCCATAGCCGCCGCCCGAGCGGGCCAGCCCCTGTGGCGATACGGCGACGCCGTTTCCCGGGCGGTCGTCGACGAGCACGACCACATCCTCGTCGGGATGCTGTCCGGCGTGCACCGCGACCGACACCTTGGCCCCGGGAGCGTGCTTGCGCACATTGGTCAGTGCCTCCTGGACGACGCGCAACACGGCCTGCCCGGTCGGGCCGGCCAGCCTCGCCCGGTCTCCGTCGATGATCAGCTCGGCCGGAGCATCCGCACCGGCTCGATACTCGGCGACCAGCGCCTCGATCGCCGCCGGGGCCGACACGTCCTCCCCGCGCAGCGCGCCCACCGCGCGGCGGGTCTCCCGGAGTCCCTCGCGCGCCAGCTCATGCGCACGGCGCACGCGCGGCAGGACCGCCTCCCGATCGGCGCCTTGCTCGAGCAGCGCGGTCGTCGCCTCGAGCTGGATGGTCAGGCCGGCCAGCGCGTGGGCGAGGACATCGTGGATCTCCCGGGCGATCCGCGTTGACTCCTCGAGCCGGGCCGACCGCAGCTGCTCCTCGTGCGAGCGCTGCGTCTGGGCCAGCAGCAGCTCGGCCTGCTCGGCTCGCTGCACCGACTGGCGGCTGTTTGAGGCGGCCAGCGCGGTGGCGGCGAAGCCGAGGGCATAGGCGAGCAGCCCGAGCCCGCTGCCCTTGTACACCAGGACGCAGACCGCGACGGTCAGCGTGCCGAGCCCGACCAGATGCGCCGCACGCGCCAACTCGACGCGGAAGCTGGCGGCCGCCACGCCGATGAACACGAACGCGCTGGCGGCGCTGTCCGGCGCCGCGCCCATCAGGACGCCGCCGGCGATCGCGAGCACGTACAGCTCGAGCGTGATCTCCGGCTTGCGAGACGGCCAGATCGTCCACGCGATCCAGGCGGCGGTCGCGGCCAGCAGCGCCACCAATACGAGCAGTTCGCGGCCGCTCGTGCCAGGGTGATGGCGGCTGCTCAGAATCGACCAGACCACGAGCGCGAGGCCGAGCAGGCGCATCGGCGTCGCGACGCGGTGGTTGAGGCGGTAGAGGATCATCGTCTGTGGGGAAGGTACGAGGTCTTTGCACGGTCGTGGAACGCGGGAGCGGGATCCGCGCGTTGGCGGATCCCGCTCGGTCGGGGCGATCGGTGTGGTCAGGCGAGTTGGTCAGGCGAGCTCAGGGACCGGGAGGATCTCGAGCTGGCGGCGGCGAGCCGCCTGGACCAGCGTGCGTCCGCCCACCTCGAACACCACCATGGCCAGCAGCGCCGCCGTCCACGCCCCGGAGCTCGTGATCGAGTGCTGGGCGCTGAACCGCCCGATCGTCGCCGCGCCGCCGTTGCTGACCCAGACCAGGAAGGCGAACCGGGAGCCCATCCCGAGGACCCAGAAGAAGCCCGACGCCCATCCGCTGCGGGCCAGGACCTCGCCGTCCTCGCCGCGCCGCATGATCACGGTCTGTCCGCTGGCCACGCCGATCAGCAGACCGGTCAGCGCCAGGGCTCCGATCAGCACGAGGTCGTTCCCGGCGGTGGGAATGCCGTGGAGGTAGTTGGCTACGGCGATTGCGACGATGACCAGGGGGCGGACCAGCGCCTTGGTCGTGAGCCGGCGCTCCGGGATCTGAATCAGGACGAGGAGCACCAGCGCTGAATCGAGGATGTAATCAGTAGTTGTCATGGGAGCATCGTCGTCGCGGGAGGCGATCTGCACATCGGCGCCCGGGTCGATTCGCGGGTTGAGATCGCCGGTTTCTCCACCCTCGGGTGGAGACCGACTTGCCGCTGTCGATCAGCTCACGGTGTGTCGAGCGTGGCGCGAACCAGCGTGCTCGGAGCCCGGGTCGCGTGCTGACTCGGTCGCCACACGGCGCTCGCCACCGCGGCGAGGAGCAGCGTGGCGCCGCCGGACATAGTGAGCGTCCAGCCGGCGCCGAGACCGGCCACGATCGGTCCGCCGACCGCCATGCCCAGGGGCGCGGCGACGATCAGCGCGGCGCTGCGTGCGGCGAGGACGCTGGGCAGGTTCGCCGTCGTGGTGACCGATTGGAACAGCGCGTAGGTGAGCGGGATGAACGGGCCGTAGACGAAACCTCCGACGGCGAAGCTGACCAGAGTGGCGCCGGCCGGCGCGAACGCGAAGGGCACGAGGCAGGCGCCCCATCCCGCCACGATGAGCAGGGTGATCCGCCGGGTGGCGCGATGCCTGAGCGCCCCAACCAGGAGCGTCGAGGCGCGGGCGCCCACACCGAAGCTCGTCCAGTAGGCGCCGAGCAGCCCGGCATGCCCGTGCAGGTCACGCGCGACGTAGACCGGCAGGGCATCCTCGACGGGTCCGTAGAGGAAGAAGAAAAGCCAGATGAGGACGATCAGGCCGAGCAGGTCACTGCGGCGCAACAACCGGAAGCCGGACTCGGCGGCGTTCGCATCGAGTGGCTGCGCGGTGCTCGGGGTGTCCGTGCGAGCCCGCCAGGCCTGGACGCCGAGGAAGGCGAACGTGACGGCGTCGAAGCCGAGCAGCCATGCCGGCGCAATGTGGGCGAGGAGCAGTCCGGCGAGCGCCGGCCCGACGATCGTGGCGAGCGAGACCTGCGCGCTGGCCAGCGAGTTCGCCGCCAGTCGTCCGTCCTCTCCGCCGAGGTCCGCCAAGCACGCAGTTGGCCAGCACCAGGGCCCGCGCCGGGAGATGGCGGAGGTGCCTGCCGAGCGCGAGCGCCCCGATCGCGCCCGGCAGGGTGTATGCCGCGATGGCGAGCCCGACGAACAGGCCGAGATCCCGAGCCGGCGCGGTGCGAATGGCCAGCCACGCGATCGTCACCGTGC
>JAFAWR010000138.1 GCA_019241635.1 Solirubrobacterales bacterium | reverse complement strand
GACGCGGACCGGCGCCCGGTTCGTGATCAACCAGATCGGCTACAACGCGCGCAAGGACGACGAGCTGCTGCGCTACATCGCGCGCCACAACCTCCCGATCCATCCGCTGGCCAACGTTTTCCTGCTCTCGCGGCCGGCCGCTCGCGCCTTCAACGCGGGTCGGATCCCGGGCGTCGTGGTCACCGACGAACTGCTGGCCCTGGCCGAGCGTTACGGCGCCGGCGCCGACCGGGGCCGAGCATTCTTCGTCGACCTGGCCGCCAAGCAGCTGGCCGTCGTGCGCGGCCTCGGCTTCGCCGGGGCCTACCTGGGCGGCCACGCCACCGCCGAGACTTTCTTCGAGATTCTCGACGCGGCCGACGCCTACACGGACTCCGACTGGCGCGAGCTCTCGAAGTCGCTGCGGTTTGACCGGCCCGGCGAGTTCTACCTGTTCGAGCCCGACCCCAAGACCGGGCTCTCCAGCGACGAGCTGAGCCGCACCTACGTCGAGTCCCGGCGCAAGCGCCGCACCGACCTGCGAGTCCCTCTGTCCTATCGGTTCAGCCGCGTTGTGCACCAGACCGTGTTCGAAGAAGACGGTGCGCTCCACGACGCGGCGCGCTCGTTCTACGAGAAGGTCGACGTGGCGCCGAAACCGGTTCGGCACGCCGCCCACCTGGTCGAGCAGGCGGCCAAGGTTCCGATGTTCAAGTGCCGTGACTGCGGCGACTGCTCGCTACCGGACATCGCCTACGTGTGCCCCGAGTCGATCTGCGCCAAGAACCAGCGCAATGGCCCCTGCGGGGGGACGCGGGACGGGCTGTGCGAGGTGTACGACACCGAGTGCATCTGGTCGCAGGCCTACGAGCGGCTCAAGGCCTATGGCGAGGATGAGGACATGTTGACGGGTCCGGTGGTGGTCAAGGACAACGCTCTGGCACGGACCAGTGCGTGGGCCAATGCACTCCTGGGACGGGATCACCAGGCCAAGGCCGGCGAATTCAGTGGATAAGCAAGAGAAGGAGAGAAACCATGGCGGCACGTAACCTGCAGGAAGCGCTCGACGAGTCGGGCAACATCGTCGAGCGGCTGCGTAACTCGCAGATCGGCGCGTACATCTACCCGGTCGTTCCCTACGAGTTCTCGAACTGGCGCCGCGAGCAGCGGGCATGGCGCGAGACCGCGGTGCTCTACGACCAGACCCACCACATGGTGAACTTCTTCTTCAAGGGACCGGACGCGATGAAGCTGGTCTCCGATGTCGGCATCAACAGCGTCGCGAACTTCCGGTCAACATGGCCAAGCAGTTCGTCCCCTGCACGCCCGCCGGCCGCGTGATCGGCGACGGCATCCTGTTTCATCTCGACGAGGAGGAGTTCGTCTGGGTTGGGCGCAACCCGGCCGCCAACTGGCTCCAGTTCCAGGCTGAGACCGGGGGCTACAAGCTCGACTTCGACTACGACGACCGCTCTCCCGGACGGCCCTACGGCAAGGCGGTAACCCGCAACGTGTGGCGCTTCCAGATCCAGGGCCCGAACGCCTGGCAGGTGATCGAGAAGGTCAACGGCGGCCCGGTCGAGCAGCTCAAGTTCTTCCGCCTGGCCGAGATGAACGTGTCCGGCCGGCCGGTGCGCACGCTCCGCCACGGCATGGCGGGCGAGCCCGGCCTTGAGCTGTGGGGCCCATACGAGACCTACGAAGAGGTGCGCGGCACGATCCTCGAGGCGGGAAAGGAGTTCGGGCTGGAGCCCTGCGGGGCCCGGGCCTACGCATCGAACGCGCTCGAGTCGGGCTGGATCCCCTCGCCGCTGCCCGCCATCTACACCGGCGAGGAGCTCCGCCCCTATCGCGAATGGCTGCCTGCCGACGGCTATGAGGCCGGCGCCTCGCTCTACGGCAGCTACGTCTCGGAGAACATCGAGGACTACTACCTGAATCCGTGGGAGCTCGGGTACGGCCAGTTCGTCAAGTTCGACCACGACTTCATCGGGCGCGAGGCGCTCGAGCAGATCGAGGCCGACAGCCAGCGCAAGAAGGTCACGCTGGCCTGGGAGGGCGAGGACGTAGCCAAGATCTTCGCCTCTCTGTTCGAGACCGACGAGGACCCATACCAGTTCTTCGACCTGCCCATCGCCAACTACGGTGCCGCCGGCTATGACTCGGTGCTCGACCCCGACGGCAACTGCGTCGGCTATTCGATGTTCAGCGGCTACAGCGCCAACGAGCGGCGCGCGCTGTCGCTGGCCACGGTCGACCCGGCGGTCGAGATCGGAAGCGAGGTGACGGTCGTCTGGGGTGAGCCGAACGGTGGCACGCGGAAGCTCACGGTCGAGCCGCACCGGCAGATCGAGGTTCGCGCGCTGGTCAGCCCGGTGCCGTACTCCGAGCCCGCCCGCCTGTCCTACGCGGAGGGCTGGAGGACGGCCAGTCGCTGATTACGCAACGTACCCGGCGAGGAGCTGCACCGGGCGCGCCGCCGCGCCGCCCGGCGTCAGCTCGGCCAGGATCTCGACCGCCCGCCCGAGCTGATCCGGAGCGAGCGTGAACGGAAGCCGCAGATGTCGCTCGAGCACTCCGGCCGCGGCGAACCGCGGGCCGGGCGTGAGGCGGAGCCCGTGCCGTGCCGCTTCGAGCGACAGGCTCGTGCTGAGCGGGCCGGGCAGCTCGACCCACAGGTAGAGCCCGCCGGCGGGCGTGGCGTAGCGCCAGTCGGGGAGCAGATCGCCGAGCGCGCTGGCCAGTGCGTCACGGCGCGTCCGGATCAGCTCGCGCCGCTCGGCCAGAATGTCGTCCAGACGCTCGAGGGCATACGTGGCAACCAGCTGCTCGAACAGCGGACTGGCGAGATCGCTTGCAGCGCGCACCGTGGCCATCCGGTGGATCAGCGCGGGATCGGCGCGGACCCACCCGACGCGCAACCCGCCCCACACCGCCTTGCTGAGCGAGCCGATCGTGATCGCGCGCCGCCCGGCGAAGCTCGCCGCGGGCGGCGGCGTCCGCACGTCCTCGAGGGCGAGCTCGACGAAGGTTTCGTCGATGACCGTCAGCGCGTCTGATCGTTCAAGCGCGCGCATTGCCACGCGACGGGCGCCGGCGTCCATCACCAGCCCGGTGGGGTTGTGGAAGTCGGGCATGAGGTAGGCGAGCGCCGGCCGGTCCTGGCTCGCCACGGCCTCGAACGCCTCGAGATCCCACCCGTCCGCGGTGATCGGCACCGGCGTCAATCGTGCCCCGCCGGCGCGAAACGCGTCGAGCGCGGCCGGATAGCTGGGCAGCTCGACCAGGACACGCCGACCGCGCGGCAGCGTGGCCCGGATCGTCAGGTCGAGCGCCTGGAGGGCTCCGTTGGTCACCAGGATCTGCTCGGGACGGGTGGGCAGGCCCCGGCGCGCGAAGCGGTCCGCGATCGCCCGGCGGAGCGTCGGCACGCCAAGCGGGTCGTAGCCGTGATGGTCGAGCCAGCGGGGAAGCTCGGCGGTCGCCGCCGCGAACAGCTCAATCAGCGCGGCCGGCGCGGGAAGCGCCGCGATGCGCATGTCGAGGCCGGGACCACCCACCACCGCGTCGGGCGCCGAGCGGTGCCCGCCGGGGAGGGCCACCCAGCTCCCGGCGCCCTGGCGGCTCTCGATGTAACCCTGTTCGCGCAGCCGGTCATAGGCTCCGGTGACCGTCGCCCGGCTCACCCCGAGCGAGCCAGCCAGCGTCCGCTCGGCGGGGAGCCGGCTCTCGACCGCCAAGCAGCCCTCGAGGATCAGCGCGCGCAACGCGCCGGCCAGCCGCTCCCGCCCGGCGCCGTCGTCGCGCCACGGCCCGAGCAGGGAGACCAGGCGGTGCGCCGGGATCAACGTCACGCGCCACTTGTAGCAAATTGGCCTGCGTGAGTACAGGCCACTTTTGGCATCCTCCAGGCATGAGACCGCCACGCCTGCGCCGCATCGCGCAGCTCTACGCCGGCCTCGTCCTATACGGGGTCAGCGGGTCGATGCTGCTCCTGGCCGGGCTCGGCGTCGATCCCTGGGACGTGCTGCACCAGGGCCTCTCGCGCCGGCTCGGGCTTGGCGTCGGCACCTGGGTGGTGATCGTCGGTCTGCTCGTACTCCTGCTGTGGATCCCTCTGCGCCAGCGTCCGGGCTTCGGGACGGTCAGCAACGTGATCGTGGTCGGCCTGGTCATCGACGCCGTGCTCGCCACCGTCCATCCCGTGCACGGTCTGGCGCTCCGCTTGATCACCATGTGCGCCGGCGTCGTGCTCAATGGAATCGCCACCGGCGCCTACATCGGCGCGGGACTCGGCCCCGGTCCTCGCGATGGGCTGATGACCGGCCTGGCCGCCCGCGGCCACTCGATCCGGTTGGTCCGCACCGGCATCGAGATCACCGTGCTGCTCGCCGGGTGGCTGCTTGGCGGCACCGTGGGGCTGGGCACGGTCGTGTACGCGCTGGGCATCGGCCCGATCGCGCACGTGTCGATCCCGCTGCTGGCGATTCGAGTGTCAGCTGTCGAACTTTCCACCCCGACGTAGTCGCAACTCTCACCGTGGCTCCCTGTTAGGTGTTGTACTGAACAGACACGAAGGGAGGCAGCATGCGCAGAGTGCGCACCGCCGCGGCGATCGTGTTGGTTGCCTGCGGCCTGCTCGTAGTGGCGATCTTCTCCGCCCGTAGCGCACCGCCGGCTTCGGCCGCCGCCACCGCGCCCGCAGTCACCACCGGCTCGCCCAGTGGCGTCGGACAGTCGAGCGCCACGCTGAGTGGGACGGTCAATCCGAACGGTCAGTCGACCACCTACTACTTCGAGTACGGACCCACGACGTCGTACGGGACGCAGACCAGTCCGGCCGGCGTTGGCTCCGGCAGCACGCCGGTCGGTGTCCACCAGGCCGTCTTCGGACTGAGCCCGAACACCACATATCACTACCGGCTCGTGGCCCAGAGCTCAGCCGGTACGACCGACGGCGCCGACCAGACCCTGACCACGCCGACGAGCACTCCGAGCCAGGCGGCCGTGCTCGGCCACGAGGGCTTCGTCTCCCCGGGCCGCATCGTGGGTGTCGAGCTCGGCTGCTTCCACGGCACAACCGACTGCGCGGGTCACCTCACGATCACCCACGCAGGCACGACGATCGCTCAGCGTGACTACTCGATGCCGCCTGACAGCGGTGGCTTCCAGAACATGGAGCTGAACGCGACCGGCATGGATGACCTCAAGTCAAACGGCGTGTTCAACCTGCTTCCGGTCACCGTCACGGCGACCCAGAACGGCGGTCAGAATGTGACCTTCGTGATTCACCTCGCCCGCTGGGTGTGGCATTGACGCCACCGCGCTGAAGGGGGGCGGGGCGCGCCGGTTGACTCCCGCTGGCGCGCCCCCCAGCGTATTGCGGCCGAACGCCGCGGCAAGCGTCGGTCTTCGGCGACTACGGTCGCTGGGCGTCGCCCACGGAGCGACGGAGCCGTCCTCGGAAGCCCGGGCGAGCGAGGACGAACAGCAGCAGCAATAGCGGAAGTGCGAGGCCTGTGACCGCGTACAGAATCTTCCGGCTCTTGTCCGACTTCGCCCCCGCGCTCGCCGTCTTCGCCGCTACCGCTTTCGCCGGTGTGGGCGTGGTCAGGCGGACCTCGGCGACGTTGAACCCGTACGCGCCCGAGCAGTCGAGGCCCTTGGCGCAGCCGTCGAAGTTGGCCGCCCACTTGAGCCACAGCGTGCGGCCGTCCGCGCTCATCCATTGGGAGGGGAAACCGGCGCCGTAGCCATTCGACGGGCCGAACTCTCGC
>JAFAWR010000101.1 GCA_019241635.1 Solirubrobacterales bacterium | reverse complement strand
GTTCGCCGAGCTGGTCAAGGCGAACCGGAAGGAGCTGGGGGAGACGCTCACGCAGGAGCAGGGCAAGCCAACCATGGAGGCGGGCGGCGAGGTCCAGCACTTCGTGCATGGACTCGAGTACTACGCGGATCTTGCGACCAAGGTCCGCGGGGTCTACCAGCCGTTGCCTTCGACGCTAGGGCCCAGTTACGGGATGGTCGTTCGCCGGCCGGTGGGCGTCTGTGTCGGGATCGTGCCATCGAACTTTCCGCTGACCCTCACCGGCACCAAGCTCGGTCCCGCCCTGGCCGCCGGAAACACGATCGTCCTCAAGCCCTCGGAGGACACACCGCTGACAATGCTGCGATTGGCCGCGCTCCTGACCGAAGCGGAGCTCCCGCCTGGCGTGGTCAACGTGGTGACGGGTGGAGCCGAGACTGGCGAGGCACTGGTCACCCATCCGCTGGTGCGCCGGATCGCTTTCACGGGGTCGACGGCGACCGGGAAGCGGATCATGGAGCTGGCCGCGCCGGAGATGAAACGAGTGACGCTCGAGCTGGGCGGCTCTGATCCGGTCATCGTGTGTCCGGATGCCGATCTGAAGGGCGCAGTCAAGACGGCGCTCATTGCTCGGTTCTGGAACGCAGGGCAGGGTTGCCTCGCGGGCAAGCGGCTGTTTGTCTTCGACGAGGTGTACGACGACTTCATGAGCGGGCTGCTTGAGGGCGTGGAGCGCTATGAGCCTGGCGTCGGTTGGGAGAAACCTGAGAAGCCCAAGATCCGCATCGGGCCCTTGACCACTGAGCGCCAGCGCTCGCTGGTGATGGAGCAGCTTCAGGACGCACTGGACGGCGGCGGTGAGCTGCTCTACGGAGGGGACCCTCCGGATGACCCGGCGAAGGGCTTCTTCCTGACCCCGACAATCGTGCAAAACCCGGCGCAGGACTCTCGCCTGGCGACCGAAGAGGTTTTTGGCCCGGTGCTCCCGGTGTGGCGCGTGAACTCGCTGGACGAGGCGATCGAGCGGGCCAACGACACGTCGTACGGACTCGGGTCATCTGTGTGGACGCACGACGTACGCATAATCAACCGGGTCGCGCAAGAGGTCGACGCCGGAATGACCTGGGTCAACCAGAATCACTTCGGCTACGACGAGCTGCCGTTCGGAGGGGTGAAGCAAAGCGGGTACGGCAAAGAGCACGGCCTCGAGGCCATGGACTACTACTTCGAGGACAAGTCCGTGGTCGTCGGCGGGCTCTAGAAGAGGAGCAGCGATGGTCAGTTACCACTCCGAGGACGGGATCGGCTTCATCACGCTCGACCATCCTCCGGCTAATTCCTACGACGATCGTTTCATGGCCGAGCTTGGGGAGGCGATCGTCGATGCGGCCGGCGACGACGCCGGCAAGGTCATCATCGTGCGTTCGTCTAGTCCGAAGTTCTTCTCGGCCGGTGCGGACGTGAAGACGTTCGCACAGCAGGAGGCCGACGACAGCATGGCGATGATCGAGCTTGCCCATCAGGCGCTCGGGCGTATCGCCTCGATCCCCAAGATCTTCATCGCGTTGATCGAAGGGCATGCCCTGGGCGGCGGGCTGGAGATGGCGCTTGCCTGTGATATCCGCTTCGGCGTCCGCGGGGCCTACAAGCTCGGAACCCCGGAGGTGACGCTGGGTCTGCTGCCCGGGAACGGGGGAACTCAGCGGCTGCCCCGGCTGATCGGGCTGAGCCGGGCCCTGGATCTGATGATCACCGGCCGGCGCATCACCCCCGGACAGGCGCACGCTCTCGGAATCCTCGATCGGCTCCTGCCCGCGAAAGACGCCGGAGCGATGACCCTGGAATACGCTCGGGGTCTCGCGGGCGGCGCGGTTGAAGCGATCGGCGCCATCAAGCTGGCGGCAGTGGAGGGCCTTGAGCTACCGCTGGAGGACGGTCTGACCCGCGAGCGTGAGCTCGTCGCCGGGCTGTTTCGGTCACGCGACGCCCGCGAGGGCTTGAGCGCGTTCGTCGAGAAGCGCGAGCCGGCGTTCGGACAAACCTAGCCTGGCGTGGCCGACCGCGAGGTTGATTTCCTGATCGTCGGCGGCGGGCACGCCGGATACTCCTGCGCGCGCGCGTTGCGCGAGCACGGGACTGACGGCTCGGTTCTGCTCGTCTCGCGTGAGCCCGACCCGCCCTACGATCGGACGGCCTGCTCGAAGGGATATCTCGCCGGTGCCGCATCGCGCGAGACCGTGATGCTGCGCCCGGCCGACTGGTGGGAGGAGCAAAGCATCGAGCTTCTGCCGCGGACCAGCGTTCTGAAGCTGGCCACCGATGAACATCGCGCGTCGCTATCTAACAAGGAGACCGTGAAGTTCGGCTCGGCGCTGCTCGCGACCGGCGCGATGGTTCGGCGACTACGCGTCGAGGGCGGTCAGCTCAAGGGGATTCACTACCTTCGCGCCCTCGGGAACGCGGACGGGATACGCCGCGACATCGAGGAGGCCGAGGACGTCGTCCTGATCGGTGGCTCGTACATCGGCACCGAGGTCGCCGCGACGCTCACCGCGCTCGGGAAGCGGTGCACGATCGTGATGCAGGAGGACATCGTGCTCGAGCGGACGTTCGGAGCCGAGGTGGGGGAGGCGATCCAAAACCTGCTCAAGGCGAAGGGGATCACGATTCACGGAGCTCACGAGGTGGAGGAGTTCACCGGTGAGGAAGATCGGGTCGCCGGCGTCCGCACCAAGGCCGGGCTCGAGCTTCCGGCGCAGGCCGTGATCGTCGGGGCGGGGGTGACGCCCGATGTGCAGCTGGCTCGAAGCGCGGGACTCGAGCTGGGTGAGTCGGGTGGGATCAAAGTTGACAGCCGCCTCGAGACCTCGGCGTCCGGCATATTCGCGGCGGGAGACGTAGCGGAATTCGAGTCGGAGATTCATCCGGCTGGACGCCTTCGGGTCGAGCATTGGGAGGTCGCGGCCGCCCAGGGCCGCCGTGCCGCGGCAGCGATGCGTGGCGTGACGTTGCCCGACGAGGAGATTCCGTACTTCTTCTCGGACCTGCACGACTGGCTCTCCTACGAGTACATCGGACCCGCCCAGGAATGGGACCAAGTGGTCATGAGCGGCTCGGTCGAAGAGGGTGACTTCAGCGCCTGGTATCTCCACGCGGGGCACGTCGCCGCCGTCCTGGCCGCCGGCCGCCCCAGCGAACTGGACCGAGGTCGGCGCCTGTTCGGCCAGGCCGTCGATCCGGATGAGCTAGCCGCTCAGCCCGCGGGGCCTGCGGCGACATGAGCCTCCCCCGCCGGCAGCAAGCCGAACGCCGCCAGCCGGCGACGGTGCTGCGCCGCCACACGCGAGCGGATTGCGGCGGGGACCGTCGCACCCCAAGCGTCGACCGCCAACTCGCCCTCGCGCAACAGCGTCGCGATAGTCTCGGGCTCGGGGCAAAGGTCGAGCATGCAACGAAGGCCGAAGCCGACGTGCCAGCGTTCGTCCCGTTCGACGAGCTCGATGCCGTGGCGCAGGTGGGGCAACCGGTCATCCCCGAGCTCGGCGAGCAGAGCCTGCTGGCCGGCGGTGAGGACCACGCCCTCCAGGACGAGGTGATAGAGCGACACCCCTTCCGCGAGACGCGAGGGGTCATCCGCCAAAGCCCAGGCGGCCCGCACGAGGCGCTGTTCGAACAGATCGAGGACGGGGGCGGGTGCGAGACCGCGTACGAACCGCCGCCGCGAGCGGGCGTCTCGCCCGGGTGCGGAAAGGAAAAGCGCCGCGATACGGTCGAACAGGCGGGCATGTCGCCGCTCATCTGCGCGCTGGGCGCCGAACACAGCTGCCATGCCCGGATCCGGCGCGGCGGGCTCGAATGGTCCGAGCTCGTCGGCGACGTGGTGCTCGGCCACGCAAAAGCCGGCGAGCAGGATGGTCAGCCGTCGGCGTAATCCGGGCTCCAGGCGATGCCACGGTTCCACGTCAGAGGCCAGGTCTATGGCGTCTGGATCCCACTGCAGTCGTGCGGCGAGCGCGGCGAAGTGGCGCGGCCCGGAGATCATCTACGCGGAGTCGTCGTCCTGGGGGGAGAAGTCGTCCTTGCTCGCGCCGCAAACCGGACAGGTCCAATCGTCGGGAATGTCGTCGAACTTCATTCCCGGCTTCACTCCGCCGTCCGCGTCACCCTCGGCGGGGTCGTAAACGTACCCGCACAGCTCGCAGATCCACAGCTGCGTCTCCGCCACCGGCGCCAGGGTATCAAAGGATTACCGACGCGGCGACAGCACAGCGTCGACCGGCCGAGATGCGACAAAATCATTCCGATAGGCTTTGCTGGT
>JAFAWR010000376.1 GCA_019241635.1 Solirubrobacterales bacterium | reverse complement strand
CCTCCGGGTCGATGACCGCGACGCGCAAGTCCTCGCAGACCGTGCTGCAGTGGGCGGCCTCGAAGGTGCCCGAGCTGGTCGGCGGCTCCGCTGACCTCGCGCCCTCGACGCTGACGCTGATCGACGGCGCGGGGAGCGGGGAGGCAGGCCAGTTCGACGGTCGCAACATGCATTTCGGCATCCGCGAGCACGCGATGGGGGCGATCGTCAACGGGCTGACGCTTCACTACCTGCGGGGCTACGGATCGACGTTCTTCACGTTCACCGACTACATGCGCGGCTCGATCCGGCTGGCCGCGCTGATGCGGCTTCCGTCGATCTTCGTGTGGACGCACGACTCGATCGGGCTGGGCGAGGACGGCCCGACCCACCAGCCGATCGAGCAGCTGGCCGGCCTGCGCGCCATGCCCGTACTGCGGGTGGTCAGGCCGGCCGGCGCCAACGAGACCTCGCTGGCCTGGCACTACGCGATCAGGTCGACCGATCACCCGACCGGACTCGTGCTCTCGCGGCAGGGCGTCCCGACCTGGGACCCGGCCGACGTGCCGGACGATGCGATCGATCGCGGCGCCTACGTGCTCCGCGACTCCGAGGGCGAGCCTGAGCTGATCCTGATCGCCAGCGGCACCGAGGTGCACATCTGCTCGGGCACGGCGGACGTGCTCGAGGCCGAGGGGATCCCCACGCGGCTGGTCTCGATGCCCTGCATGGAGAACTTCGCCGCCCAGGACGCCTCGTATCGGGAGAGCGTGCTCCCGGCGGGCTGCCGGGCCCGCGTGGCCGTGGAGGCGGCCAGCCCGTTCGGCTGGCGCGAATGGGTCGGCGAGCAGGGGCAGATCGTCGCGATGGAGACCTTCGGCGCGTCCGCTCCGGCCGGCGCGCTGTACAAGCACTTCGGCTTCACGCCGGACAACGTCGCCGACGTCGCGCGGGAGGTCGTGAAGCGCGTGCGGTCGGGTTAGCTCCCAGGTCTCGAGATGAGCACGACCGCCGACACCGAGCAGGACAACCCGCTGATCGAGGGCCTGGAGCGCCTCCCGGTCAGGCCCACCTCGCTGGTGATCTTCGGTGCGACCGGCGATCTCGCCCACCGCAAGCTGCTCCCGGCGTTGTACAACCTCGCCCACGAGGGGGCACTGCCCGAGCGCTTCGAGCTGATCGGGGTGGCGCGCAGCGAAATGAGCCACGACGAGTTCCGCGACATGGCGCGCGAATCGATCGAGCGGTTCTCCCGGCGCCATCCCGATGCGAACGTGCTGAACGGATTGCTGGGGGAGATGCGCTACGTCCCCGGCGGTTTCGATGATGAGAAGGTCTATGGCTCGCTCGGGGAAGTGCTTCGCGAGTTCGACGAGCGCGCCGGCGATCCGCTCAACCGCGTCTTCTACCTCTCGACCGCCCCTCAGTTCTTCCCGGTGATCAGCGGCAACCTCGGCGCGGCGGGGCTGTCGCGGTGCGAGCAGGCCCAGACCCGGATCGTGATCGAGAAGCCGTTCGGCTACGACCTCGGCTCGGCCCAGCAGCTGAACGCGCAGGTGCTCGAGGTGTTCGACGAGTCCCAGGTGTTCCGGATCGACCACTACCTCGGCAAGGAGACGGTCCAGAACCTGATGGCGCTGCGGTTCGCCAACGCGCTGTTCGAGCCGGTGTGGAACCGCAATTTCATCGACCACGTCCAGATCACCGCGGCGGAGGACATCGGGATCGGCGGCCGCGCCGGTTATTACGAGGGCGCGGGCGCGTTGCGCGACCTCGTCCAGAACCACATGATGCAGCTGCTCGCGCTGCTGACCATGGAACCGCCGAGCTCGTTCGACGCCGACCGCGTCCGCGACGAGAAGCTCAAGGTGCTAGAGGCGATCGTCCCGCCCTCGCCCGGCGACGTGGCGTCGATGACGGTTCGTGCCCAGTACGCCGCCGGGACCGTGGGGGGCAAGCGCGTGACCGGATACCTCGAGGATTTTTTTTTTAATCCGACCTCGCCCACCGAGACCTACGCGGCGCTGCGCCTGACCGTTTCCAACTGGCGGTGGGCCGGCGT
>JAFAWR010000196.1 GCA_019241635.1 Solirubrobacterales bacterium | reverse complement strand
CTGGCCGGCGCCACCGGGGCCGTGGTGTGGACGCTCGCCGCACTGGGGGGCGGGCAGGCCACGCTCACGGTGGCCCAGGCGGCCACGATCGCGATCCGGCCGGCCACCACCACCGTGGCCGAACCCGCCGACGATCAGGTCACGCTCCCCGGCGTGCGGGCGGGCGGCCTGCAGTTCCCATACTGGGAGGACCACTTCGGCTGGCACGCCACCGGGATGCGCACCGACCGGGTGGACGGGCGGCACCTGACCACGGTGTTCTACCGGCGCGGCGCCCAGCGGATCGCCTACACGATCGTCGCCGGCGACGAGCTGCCGCCTGCCATGGCCGCGCGCATCACGGTGAACGCCGGCACGCTCCTGGCCAGCTCGATGACCGGCGGGCGGCCGGTGGTCACCTGGCTGCGCCGCGGGCAGACCTGCGTGCTCTCGGGCGCCCGGGGCGTGCCGCTCGCTGCGCTGGTGAAGCTCGCCGGTTGGCGCGGCGGCGGGCGGATCCCGTACTAGGGGACCAGCACGATCTTCCCGCGCGTGTGCCGGCGCTCGAGCTCGCGGTAGGCGTCACGCACCTGATCGAGCGAGAAGACGTGGGCGATGGGGACCTCGAGCTCGCCGGTCTCGACCAGCCCGGCCAGCTCGGCCAGCACCTCCGTGCTGGCTCCGGCCGCGTTGCCCTCGATCTTGGCGCCGTACTGCTCGGCCGCGCCCCAGTCGATGATCGTGTCGACCCGGTCGGGCGCCACGTTGAGCTCGTCGATGGCCATCGCGACGTAGCCGCCGCCGAAGGTGTCGATCAGCGCATCGACATGGCCATCGGAGACCTCGCGGATCCGCCCGACCACGCCATCGCCGTAGGCCACCGGGATCGCGCCATGCTCGAGCAGCCACTGGTGGTTCTGCTCGCCGGCCAGCCCGATCACCGCCGCGCCGGCGAGGCGGGCCAGCTGCACGGCGATCGAGCCGACGCCACCGGCCGCTCCCGAGACCACCACCGTGTCGCCCGCCGATGCCCCCACCGCGCGCACGGCCGCGTACGCGGTGACCCCGGCGACGAACAGCGCTCCGGCCACCTCCCACGGCACCTCGGCGGGCTTCGCGACCAGATGCGCGACCGGCACGACGACGAGCTCCGCCTGGCTGGCTCGGGCATCCGTCCATCCGATCACCTCATCGCCCGGGGAGAACCCCTGGGCGCCGGGACCCAGCTCTTCGACCACGCCGGCCAGGTCGCTGCCCTGCCCCGAGGGGAAGCTCGCCGGCCAGCGATCGTGGAACATGCCCTTGCGGATCGAAATCTCGCCGGGGTTGATCCCGGCCGCCTTGACCCGGACGAGCACCTCGGCCGGTCCGGGTGCCGGGCGCTCCACCTCGACGACGTTCAGGACGTCGACGTCTCCATACTCGTCGTATCGCACTGCGCGAGGCACGGCGCCAGTTCTATCAGTCGCCCGCCTCCTCCAGCACGGCGCGCAGCCGGTCCAGCTGCGCGACCTCGGAGCGCATCGTCTTGGTCACCATCGGGCTCATCAGCTTGGCCAGCCCCCGCGGTTCGGCGCGCAGCGCGAACGTGACCCGGGTCGCGCCGGAATCGAGCGCGGCCAGCTCGTAGCTGCCCTCGGGCCGGACCGGCCCGGCGATCGCCCGGAAGCCGATCCGGCGGTCCGGTTCGTACGCCGTGATCTCGTAGTCGGCCGGCACCCGCCGCCCGAAGGGTCCCTTGACGCCCTGCTCGTAGATGGCGCCCCGCCCCTGACCCGACTTGCGCCGGATGTCGATGACCCCGGTTCGCCATCGGGGGTCGTTCTCGCCGTCGGCCAGGAACGCGAACACCTCGCTCATCGGCCGGCGGATCTCGATCGTGCTGCTCGCCTCAGGCATCGACCGCGCTCCCCGCGAGGTGCGCGGTGATCTTCTCGATGCCGCCTTCCCAGCCCATGCGGTAGGTGTTCGACTCGAAATGCCCGGCGAGCGAGGCGGATGAGATCGGGCCGCGCAAGCGCGGCATCCGTGGGCCGGGGAGCCCCCATCCGGACGCCTCGCGTCACCCCGCCGCCACCCACCCAGCCGCGCCATCGCGCCACCGCTCCACCGCTCCGGTCGCCCCCGCCGCCCCGCGCCGCACGCCCGCGCGCCCGGCACCACCCGATCCCGGCCCGGCGACCGCAAGGGGCTCTCGACCGCAACGACCACCTGCCCGGCCAGGAACCGTACTAACCGCACACTCGGGCACGCCACGTGCGTCGAGTGTGCGTTTAGCCACGCCATATGGGTCATTTCCGCACTCTCGGGGCACGGCGAGCGTCGAGTGTGCATTTACGCCCGCGATCGAGTGCGGCAGGGACCCGAGGCGGCCGCTCAGACGAGCAGCGAGATCGTGCCGCCGGCCGGCGTTGCCGGAACCGCCAGCGGCCGCGCGTTGTTGGCGTAGGTGGCCGAGGCCACGGCCTCATAGCTCTGAGGTGCGGCGGGCGGCTCGCCGTCCGGCTTGCGTCCCCGATCGAGGGCGCGGTCGACTGTGCGACTCAGCGCGTCGTCATCGAGTGCCGGCTGACCGCTGTACAGCCGGGCGCGCTGGATCTGGGCGCCGATGAACGTTCCGAGGGACTCGCGCGAGACGCCCTGCTGCTCGGCCAGGCCGGCCAGCGACTGGCCCTGCTTGAGCGCGCTCTGGAGGTCCTCCGGGCTCATGCCGAGCTGGCCGGCGATCCCGGCCAGCGTGCCTTCGCCCGCCGGCGACGGCGGCAGGCTGGCCATGGCAGCGGCCAATGAGGCGCTGGTGCTGGGGAGATTGGAGGTGAAGGCGCTCGTTGAGGGCACGTCCACTCAGGCTTCCTGGGGTCGAGGGAACCCGGCACCCGAGATGATCGGCAGCTGACCCGCCATCTTCAGGGTTACGATCCGCTCGTGGTCAGAATCGCGGCCGAGCACGCCCCAGCGCACGCCCCGGAACACGTCCCCGAGAACGCGATGGTCGAGGCCGAGGAGATCGCCCGCTTCTACGACCGCTGCAGCGATCTCATGCGCGAATTGCTCGACGGTCTGGCGCAGGCCCCCGACCGACCGCGCCCGTTCCCGGAGATCGAGGACGCGATCGGCTGGCCGCGTCGCCGGATCGCCTCGGTACTGGGCGGCGTGTGTCATCTGCGCCGCATGGAGTTCGCGGGGCGCCGCCCGTATCACTTCAACGAGCCCCGGATGGCCGTCTCGCGCCGCTGGGAGCTGTGGGTGGACGGCGCGCAGGCCCGCGTGATCCAGGCCGAGCGGCTCAGCGTCCGCTGAGCCAAGCCGGGCGGCCCGGCGTCCATCGATCTCGACCTATCCGGATGGACGGTTGCAGTTGCTCGCCGCGGCTGCCGATACTCGCGGGAGCGATGTCGCTTCGATTCTTCCGCCGCCTGCGCCGCAGCTCCCTCGCCCCCGGGCGCTACCTCACCGAGGGCCGGGGCCTGTTCCGGGTCCTCTCCCGTTTCGACGACGGCCGCTCGATCCTCGTCGTGATCGAGCACTGCGTGTCGCTCGAGACCTACGTGCTCGCGGCGCTCGAGCTCGAGGCGCTCGGCTTCCGCCGCGTGCGCAAGAGCACCCCGCTCGTCCAGCCCGCCTGAGCGACGCCTCAGGACGCGACGGCCGCGTCGGTCGCCACCGGCACCGGCAGTGGCTGCGGCCCGCGTTCGTGACCGGCCTCGACCGGCTGCCCGGCGAGCTGGCCGCCCGGGCAATCGGCGCACCGCACCGAGCGCCGCGGGTTGCGGATCCCGGCCAGTCCGAGCAGCCCGCCCAGGGCGACCAGCGAGGCCGAGATCCCAATCCCGACCCGGAACGCGTGGACCGAGGCCGATTGCACCGCGTCGGAGACCTCGACGCCGGCTCGTGACGCCGGCACCCGGGCCAGCGTCTCCTGGCGCGCCTGGGTCACTGCGGCGGCCGCCGCCGGGGAGAGCCTGACCCCGGCGAGGCGATGGTCAAGCGTCGAGGAGAACTGGGCCGAGATGACCGCGCCCACGGCGGCGATGGCCACCAGCCCGGCGACCCGGGCGATCGCGTTGTTGACGCCCGAGGCGATGCCGGCGTTCGCCTCCTCAGCATCCGAGAGCACCGTCGCGGTGAGCGGCGCCACCGTGCTGGCCAGGCCGAGCGAGAACACGATCAGGGCGGGGAGCAGATCGGTGAAGTAGTTCACGTGGCCGCCGAGCCGGAGCATCAGCGCCAGGCCGACCGCCGCGAGCAGCGGCCCGAGGCCCATGAACAGCCGCGGCCCGTAACGATCGGCCAACCGCCCCATCCGCTTGGAGAGCAGGAACATCACGATCGTCGAGGGCATCAGGGCGAAGCCGGCGCCCAGTGCGGTGTAGCCCGCCACCTCCTGCAGGAACAGCACGAGCAGGAAGAACGTGATGCCGAGCCCGCCGTACATCGCGAACGTCTGCACGTTGCCGATCGCGAAGTTGCGCCGCCGGAACAGGCCCAGAGGCAGCATCGGCGCTGGCGCCCTCCGCTCCCAGGCCAGGAATCCCGCCAGCAACAGCAAACCCCCGAGGCCGGGACCCCACACCTGAAAGCTTCCCCAGCCCACGACGGGCTGGCGGATCAAGGCCAGCACCGGACCGGCCAGGCCGAAGAACGTCAGCGCCGCGCCGAGCCAGTCGATCCGGGCATGCCGCGTGCCCGGGGCGCGCGCCGGCACGGCGACCGACACGAGCACCAGCGTGGCCGCGACGAACGGGACGTTGACCGCGAAGATCAGCCGCCACGACACCGAGTCGACGAGCCAGCCGCCGGCCAGGGGCCCGATCACCGTGGCGATCCCCGCCCACGCGGTCCACGACCCGATCGCAGCCCCGCGCTCCTCGCGCCCGAACGCGGCCACGATCACCGCCAGCGAGCTCGGCATGAGCAGCGCGCCGAACGCCCCCTGGAGCGCACGGCAGACGATCAGGAAGGTGATGCTCGGCGCGAGCGCGCAGAGCAGCGACACCGCGCCGAACCCGCCGACGCCGATCGAGAACACCCGCCGCTCACCGAACAGGTCGCCCAGCGAGCCCCCGACCAGGATCAACGAGCCCAGCGCCAGCAGGTAGGCGTTCGAGACCCACTGCTGACCGGCCAGGCCCCCGCCCAGGTCAGCGCGGATCGCCGGGAGGGCGACGTTGACCGCGGTCGCGTCGAGCCCGGCCACGAACGAGCCCATGATCGCCGCGAGCAGAGCCAGGCGCTTGCGGCGATCGTCCATCATCACGCCCGGGCTCCGCGCGAGAACAGCGCCGAAGGGAGCTGCAGCAGCGAGTCGAGCACGATCGCGGCCAGCTCGAGCGCCTCGGGCGTCGGGGGAAACTCCCGGTTGGGCAGAGCGACCACGAGCATCCCGGCGGCCGCCGCGGACCGCAGGCCGTTGGTCGAGTCCTCGACCGCGGCGCAGCGGCGCGGGTCGACGCCGAGCCGGCGGGCCGCCTCGAGGTAGATGTCGGGGGCCGGCTTGCCGCGCGCGACCTCCTCGCCGGCCACCGCCGCGCCGAACACGCCGGCGAGACCGCTGGCCCCCAGCACCGCGTCGATCACCTCACGGTTGGCCGAGGAGGCCAGCCCCACCGGGCAGCGCGCGGCCACTCGCCTGACCGCGTCCACGGCTCCCGGCAGCAGCGGCAACGAATGCTCATAGCCGGCCAGCAACTGCGCGACCACGCGGTCCGAGATCTCGCGGGGCGACAGCGCCACCCCGAGCTCGTCGCGCAGGTAGCGCGACCACTCCGGCGCGCTCATCCCCATCATCGCCCGCGTCGCCTCATCCTTCCAGCGCCCGCCGTTCTCGGCCACCACGGCACGCCGCGCCTCGTCCCACGCGCCCTCGGAGTCGATCAGCACCCCGTCCTGGTCGAAGCAAACGGCCTCGGGCTCGTAGATTGTCTGCGACATGTTCGACCACGTGACGATACGCGCCCGCGACCGCGTGGCCTCGGAGCGCTTCTATGACACGGTTCTGCGCACCCTGGGGATCGATCAGAGCTACCGGACCGGCACGATCTCGGAGTGGCAGGACTTCCTGGTCAGCGGCGCCGACGCCGAGCACCCGCCCACCCGACGGGTTCACATCGGGTTCGCTGCGCCCGACCACGCCCGGGTCGACGCCTTCTGGCAAGCCGGGGTCGACGCCGGCTTCCAGGACGACGGGCGCCCGGGTCCCCGCCCCGAGTACGGCGATGACTACTACGGAGGCTTCCTGCTCGACCCCGACGGCAACAGCGCCGAGGCCTGCCACCACGACACCTTGCGCCGAGGCGGGATTGTCGACCACCTGTGGATTCGTGTGGCCGATCTGGGCAGCGCCCGCGACTTCTACGACACGATCGCCCCGCACGCCGGGCTGATCAAGGACCGGGACACCGCCGAGCGCGTGCAGTATCGCGGCGAGACCGGCTCGTTCTCGTTGCTTGCCGGCACGCCGACGGAGTACCTGCACATGGCGTTCCCGACCCGCGAGGACGCCGACGTGCAGCGCTTCCACGAGGCGGCCACCGCCGCGGGCCACCGGAGCAACGGCGGCGCCGGGGAACGCCCGCGCTACCACCCCGGCTACTACGCGGCCTTCGTCCTCGACCCCGACGGCAACAACATCGAGGTCGTGAACCACCACCGGGAGTAGCATGGGTCCGGTGAGCGATGAGAGCATCGCGGAGCGGATCGAGCGGCTCGTCGCCGAGGAGCATCAGCTCCGCCACCGCGAGGAGTCCGACAGCCACGACACGGATCGTCTCGAGGATGACCAGGACCGGCTGCGCGCAGTCGAGGTCGAGCTCGACCGCTGTTGGGATCTGCTGCGCCAGCGGCGCGCGCTGCGCGATGCCGGCGCGAATCCCGAGGACGCCCACGTCCGCGACGCGGGCACCGTCGAGCGCTACCTCCAGTAGCCGTTCATACCCTCGACACCCGCCCCCTTGACGACTTTGTCATGGTGGGGGTGAGCGATTCACGAATCGAGGGCCCATGAAGCTGGACGGCATCCACCACATCACCTGCATCACGGCGGACGCGCCGGGCAACGTCGACTTCTACGCGCGGCTGCTCGGCCTGCGGTTGGTCAAGAAGACGGTCAACTTCGACGCCCCGGACGTCTACCACCTGTATTACGGCGACGAGCGCGGGGCGCCCGGGACGATCCTGACCTTCTTCGAGTTCCCCGACGCGGCTCCCGGCCGGGCCGGCGCGGGGATGATCCACCGGCTGCGCTGGCGCGTGGGCTCCGAGGACGCGCTGGCCTTCTGGTCGGATCGCCTCACGAACGAGGGCATCGACGTGGCGCCGGTCGACGGCGCGATCCGGTTTGACGACCCCGAGGGCCTCGCGCTCGAGCTCTCGGCAACCCCCACCGACGACGAGCCATTGACCGCGCAGGCCGACGACATCCCGTCCGAGCACGCCATCCAGGGCTTCGACGGCGTCCGGGCCTACGCCCCCGAGCGCGAGCGCGAGCACGAGATTCTCACCGGAGTGATGGGCTTCGAGCTTGACGCGCCTGGCGAGTACCGCCTGCACGGGCGGCGCACCGCGACCTACGGCTACGACGACCCGCCCGCCGCGGTCGGCCTGCAGGGCGCCGGCACCGTGCACCACATCGCCTGGTGCGATCGCGACGAGGAGCACGCCGACTGGCGCGGGCGGCTGGCCGCAGCCGGGCAGCGGCCCACGCCGGTGATCGACCGTCAGTACTTCCTCAGCATCTACTTCCGCGAGCCGCGCGGGGTGCTGTTCGAGCTGGCCACCCCGAGCCCGGGCTTCGCCATCGACGAGGATCCCGAGCACCTCGGCGAGCAGTTGCGCCTGCCGCCCCAGCACGGGCACCTCAGAGCCCGGCTCGAGGCCAGCCTCGTCCCGCTGGTCAACCCGCGCGTTAAGGCGGCCCGGTCATGAGCGAGATCACCTGCACGCATCTAGATCAGGTCAACGTCGAGCGCCCCGACCACGTTCCCGGCTGCGAGGACTGTCTGAAGATCGGCGCGCAGTGGGTCCACCTGCGCGTGTGCCGCACCTGCGGTCACGTGGGTTGCTGTGACTCCTCGCCCAACCGCCACGCCACCCGCCACGCGCACGAGACCAGCCACCCGATCGTCACCTCGGTCGAGCCCGGCGAAGACTGGTCCTACTGCTACGTGGACGACGAGATGTTCGTGCTGGCGAGCTCATGACCAGCGGACCGGTTCTCACCAGCGAGCCGCTCGGCGCCGGCCTGGCCGAGCCGGTTGACCGCGGCGGCGCCTTCCCGCGCCTGACCTCCGAGCAGCGCGAGCGCCTGCGCGCGGCGGGTCAGACCCGCGCGGTCGAGTCCGGCGAGATCCTGTTCCGCGAGGGCGACGCCGGCTACGACTTCTTCGTGATCGAGTCCGGCGCGGTCACCATCGTCGAGGGGTACGGCCGCGAGAACCGCGTCATCGCCGTGCACGGCGCTCGCCGCTTCCTCGGCGAGGTCAACCTGGTCACCGGCTCGCCGCCCTACCTGACCGCGGTGGTCCGCGACCGCGGCGAGGTCATCCAGGTCGCCGCCCCGCGGCTGCGCGACCTGCTCGCCGAGGACGAGGAGCTCTCGAACCTGATCCTCCGCGCGTTCATGTCCCGCCGCTCGATCCTCATCGACATCGGCGCCGGCGTGAAGGTGGTCGGGTCGCGCTACTCCGAGGACACCCGGCGCGTACGCACGTTCCTGGCCCGCAACCGTATGCCCTATCACTGGATGGACCTCGAGGTCGACGAGGAGGCCGAGGCGCTACTGCGCGGCCTCGGAGTCACCGCGTGCGAGACGCCGGTGGTGATCGGCGGCGAGGAGGTCCTGCGCAACCCCTCGAACGCGGACATCGCGGCGCTGCTCGGGTTCGGCTCGCGCGGCGCGGCCCCGCCGATGTGCGACCTGATCATCGTGGGCGCGGGCCCGGCCGGCCTGGCCGCCGCGGTCTACGGAGCCTCCGAGGGCCTCGACACCCAGGTGATCGACAAGGTCGCGTTCGGCGGGCAGGCCAGCACCTCGGCCCGGATCGAGAACTACCTAGGCTTCCCAACCGGGATCTCGGGCAGCGAGCTGGCCGAGCGCGCGACCCTCCAGGCCAGCCGGTTCGGCGCGCGCATGGTGGTTCCGGCCCGGGCGGTCGGCCTGCACGCCGAGGACGGCCACTACGCGGTCGAGCTCGCTGACGGCTCCTACGTCAACGGCCGGACGATCATCGTGGCCACCGGCGCCCAGTACCGCAAGCTCGACCTCCCCGACCTCGGCCGCTACGAGGGACTCGGTGTGTATTACGCAGCCACCCAGGCCGAGGCGCAGCTGTGCGCGGAGGACCCCGTGGTCATCGTGGGCGGGGGCAACTCGGCCGGGCAGGCGGCGATGTTCCTCTCCCAGGGCGCGTCGAGCTGCAGGCTGCTGATCCGCGGCGGCGAGCTAGGCAAGTCGATGTCGCGCTACCTGATCGACGAGCTTGACCGCCGCCCCCAGGTGGAGCTCATGACCTACAGCGAGGTGGTCGGGCTCAAGGGCTCGCAGACCCTGGAGGCGGTCGTGGTGGCCGACGGCCGTACCGGTGAGCGCCGCGAGCTCGAGTGCCGGGCGCTGTTCGTGTTCATCGGCGCCGACCCGCACACCGAATGGCTGCGCGGCCACGTGGCCATGGACGAGGATTGCTTCCTGCTCACCGGCCGCGACGTTCAGGGCGAGGACCTCGTCGCCTACAGCTCCGAGCCGTTCTTCCTCGAGACGAGCCGTCCCGGGATCTTCGCCGTCGGCGATGTCCACGCGGGCTCGATCAAGCGGGTCGCCTCGGCGGTGGGCGAGGGCTCGATGGCCGTCCGGCTCGTCCACCAGCGCCTCGGTGCGGCCGTCTGATGACCGATCAGCTCGTGACCAAGCTCAGCCCGCTCACGGTGGCCGAGACCGTGGCGCGTCTGGCCACCCTGATCGCCGATCGCGGGCTCACGCTGTTCGGGGTGATCGACCACAGCGGCGAGGCCCACGCGGTCGGGCTCGAGCTCCGCGACACCAAGGTGGTGATCTTCGGCAACCCGAAGGCGGGGACCCCGGTGATGGACGCGGTGCCGCTGGTCGCGCTCGATCTCCCGCTCAAGGTGCTGGTCTGGGATGACGGCGGCCAGACCAAGCTGACCTATACCGCGCCGGCCGCGCTGGCCGCCCGCTACGGAATCCCCGAAGCGCTGACCGCCCCCCTGGCCGGAGTCGACGGGCTCACCGATGCGCTGCTCGCTTAGGCGAAGGCCGGCGCGGCGAACCGCTCGAGCTCGGTCCTGAGCTGGGCGACCAGCGGCGAATCGCTGAGCAGCCGCTCGAGCAGCTCCAGGCAGCGGCGGTAGTGGGTCAGGCGCCGCTGGGGGGGCCGGGACGGCGAGCGTCGGAGGCTCAGCTCGCGAACCTTGGAGATCTTGTCGGCGGCGAACACCATCAGCGCCTCGGGGCCGGCGGCGGCCACCTGATCGCGAAGCGCCGCCTTGCGCCGGGCATAGGTTGGGATCGCCGGGTCCTCGCTCACCGCGGCCACGAGCGCAGCCGTGCGCGGGCCGAAGCGCGTGCGCAGATCGGCGATGTCGGCGCCGGCCTTCTCGATCGTGTCGTGCAGGACGCCGGCGGCGATCACGTGATCGGGCGCACCGGCCCGGTAGAGGATCCAGGCCACCTCGGCGGGGTGCTCGATGAACGGCGCCCCGTCTCCCTTGCGCCGCTGGCCGGCGTGGCGCTCCTCGGCATAGGCGAGCGCGGCGCGTGTCTTGGGCAGCCGCACGATCAGATCGGGCAGGCGACGTAGCGTGCTCACAGAGGTCGGCAGTGTACGCCAACCCGGAATTTGCGAGGAATTTTTTCAGTCCGCGCCAAGCCGGCGTGATCGCCATCGAGCGGCTGGGTCCGGCGGGCGCAGGTGTTGGGTCTGCGCCTCGCCTAGGCCGGCGCAGGAGTCGGGGTCGGCGCCTCCGACTCGGCGGCCGGAACCCGCATCGATACCCCGGCGGCGGCGTAGGCGGCCGGCGCGTCGAGCGTCTCGGCCACCAGCAGCGCCTGGGTCAGGCTCTCGAGCTGCCCCCGATGGGTGCGCAGCAGGCCGACCACCTCGTCGTGGAGGCTGTCGACCAGCTGCTGGACCTCCTGATCGACCAGCCACTGAGTCTGCGGCGAGGTCTCGCTGGCCCCAGGCAGCAGGGGTCCCTGGCCGTCGGAGGGCAGCAGGGTGAGCGGCCCGAGCTTCTTGCTCATGCCCCACCGCCCGATCATCTGACGGGCGATCTGAGTGAGCTGCTGGATGTCGGACTCGGCTCCCGTGGTGATCCTGTCGTAGATGACCTCCTCGGCCGCGCGGCCGCCGAGCGAGACCTTGATCTTGGCCTCGAGCTCCTCGCGCGAGTACGACACCCGGTCGGCGTCGGGCGTCGACAGCGTCACGCCCAGCGCCTGGCCGCGCGGGATGATCGAGACCTTCCGCACGGGGTCGGCGTCCGGCGTGAGCATCCCGACTAGCGCATGCCCGGACTCGTGGTAGGCGGTGCGCTCGCGGTCCTCCTTGCTCAGCAGAATCCCCCGTGGCGCTCCGAGCAGGATCTTCTCGAGCGAGTCGGTGAAGTCGGCCATCTGCACCTTGTCGTGCTCGCGCCGGGCGGCGAGCAGCGCCGCCTCGTTGCACAGGTTGGCCAGGTCGGCTCCGACCATCCCGGGCGTGGTCGATGCGAGTGCGCCCAGGTCGACGTCCGCGGCCAGCGGGATCGAGCGGGTGTGGACCTCAAGGATCTTCCGCCGGCCGGCTCGATCGGGCGGCTGGACGGCGACCCGGCGGTCGAAGCGTCCCGGCCGCAGCAGCGCCTGATCGAGGATCTCGGGCCGGTTGGTGGCGCCGAGCACCACCACCGCCTCGGTCGAGTCGAACCCATCCATCTCGGTGAGGATCTGATCGAGCGTCTGCTCGCGCTCATCGTTGGCCCCGGAGATCGCGGCAGAACCCTGGCGCGAGCGGCCGATCGCGTCGAGCTCGTCGATGAAGATGATCGCCGGCGCCGCCTCCTTGGCCTTGGCGAACAGGTCCCGCACCCGCGCGGCCCCGACCCCGACGATCGCCTCGATGAACTCCGATGCCGCGATCGAGAAGAATGCGGCGTGCGCCTCGCCGGCCACCGCGCGGGCCAGCAGCGTCTTGCCCGTCCCGGGCGGCCCGAACAGCAGCACGCCGTGGGGCATGCGTCCACCGAGCTTCTGGTATCGATCCGGCGTCTTCAGGAAGTCGACGATCTCGGTCAGCTCGCCCTTGGCCTCGTCGATGCCCGCCACGTCGTCGAAGGTCACGCGGATCTTCTCGGGGTCCACCCGGCGCGCCTGCGAGCGTCCGAACTGCCCGAGGCCTCCGAGCCCGCCGCCGCTGGTCACGGCGCGCCGCGCGAAGTAATAGATCACCCCGAACAGCAGCAGCGTCGGGCCGAAGCCGAGCAGGAGCTCGACCAGCGGTGACGTGCTTTTATTGGGGTTGTTGGCGTTGACCTGCACGTGCTGGCTCTCCAGCTCGGTGGTCAGGGCGTTGGTGTTCCAGAACGAGGGAACCTGCGTGGCGAACAGCGTGGTGGGGGTCGCGTTCTGGTCGTCCACCGGGTACCGGACCTTCGCCTTGAATGTCCCGTTGATCGCCCCGCTGGTGGCGGAGATCGACGTGACCTGGCCGGCCTGGAGCTGGTTCAGGAAGTACGGGCTGAACGGGACCCGAACCCGAGGCTGGGTGCTCGACGGCTGGAACACCAGGACCGAAAGCCAGTTGATGGCCAGCAGGACCACGAAGAAGATCCACAGTCCCCGCCAGCGGTGCGGCGGCGGAGGCTTGTGCTCCTCGGGCATGCCCCGCCCGTCCGGAGCCGGCGCCACCCGCCAGCCCTGCTTGTCGCGCGGCATCGGCGACGGCGGGACGGCCTTCTCGGCGGCCGACGTGGGGGTGGCTGCGGGGGTCGGATCGCTCACCGGTTCATTCTGACGCACGGGGAGGTCTAAGCTGCAAAGTCTGCGGGGGAGGCGCGGCGGTTTGAACCCCCCCACGACCAGGAGGCCGGCATGTCATCGACCACGCAGGCGCACCTTCCCTCCCTCGGCGAGCATCAACGTGACGAGGTCGGTCATCAGCTTCAGGCGATGCTCGTCGAGCTGATCGACCTGTCCCTGTTCGGCAAGCAGCTTCACTGGAGCGTCACCGGGCCGCTGTTCCGTCCGTTGCACGAGCAGCTCGACGAGCTCGTCGACTCCTGGCGCGAGCTCTCGGATGTGGTGGCGGAGCGCGCGGTCGCCTTGGGCTACTTCCCGGATGGACAGAGCGCGACGGTGTCGGCCGGGAGCAACCTCGATCGGCTCGAGCGGGGAGCGCTCGAGGACCACGTCGTGGTGCGCGAGCTGACCGGTCGGCTGGCCGACGTCGCCGAGCGCGCGCGCGAGCGCATGGATCGCCTCGGCGAGATCGACGCCGCCTCCCAGGATGTGGTGATCGAAGTGCTCCGGGCGCTCGAGCAGCAGCTGTGGATGATCCGCGCCCAGTTCGGGCACGTGGGCCGGGGCTGATGTCGCCGGTCTCGCGCGGTTTCACCGGCCGCCGCCGGCCGGTCGCCGACGCGTCGCGGCTCCCGCCCGGCCAGTACGAGGAACGCGGCTTCCCGGTGCTGGCGGCGGGACCGACCCCCCACACGCCACTGGAGGCGTGGAGCTTCCGGATCGACGGCGCGGTCGACTCCGCGGTTTCGTGGACGTGGGACGAGCTCCTCGCGCTGCCCGCCGAGACACCGACGGTCGACATCCACTGCGTGACCAAGTGGTCGAAGTTCGACACGCTGTGGAAGGGCGTCTCGGTCGACACGTTGCTCGCGGGGGTGTCCTCGGAGGCCGGGTACCTCACCGCGTGGTCGGACGGCGGCTACACCACGAACCTGCCGCTGGACGATGTGACCGATGGCAAGGCCTGGGTGGCTTACGAGTATGCCGGCGAGCCGCTGCATCCCGAGCACGGTGGTCCGGCCCGGCTGCTCGTCCCGCATCTGTACTTCTGGAAGAGCGCCAAGTGGGTGCGCGGATTGACCCTCACGCTCGGCGACGAGCCGGGCTTCTGGGAGACGTACGGCTACCACAACCGCGGCGACCCGTGGCTCGAGCAGAGATATCAGGGGGATTAGCTCCCCACCCGCCCCGACTGGCTTGGGGGCTGGCGCGCGTCGCCGAGCTGGTGCTCGAGACCGCGCGGGTCACCAGCCTGATCCTCGAGGTGCCCCCCGCCTGGCCCGGGCACCGCGCGGGGCAGCACGTCGACGTCCGCCTGACCGCCGAGGACGGCTATCAGGCCCAGCGCAGCTATTCGATCGCCTCGGCTCCCGAGGACGAGCGGCTGATGCTGACCGTGGAGCGCCTGGAGGACGGCGAGGTCTCGCCGTACCTGGTCTCGGAGCTCCGCCCGGGCGACGAGCTCGAGCTTCGCGGTCCGATCGGCGGCTTCTTCGTGTGGGAGGAGTCATTCGGCGGGCCGCTCGTGCTGATCGGCGGCGGGGCCGGCGTGGTGCCCCTGCGCTCGATGCTCCGCCACTGGGCGGCCGGCCCGCGCGAGGTCCCCGCGCGTCTGCTCTACTCCTCGCGCTCGCTCACCGAGGTGATTTACCGGGAGGAGCTGCTCGGGCTGGAGGCGTCCGATGAGCTGGCCGACGTGCGCCTCGCCCTGACTCGCGAATGGCCCGAGGAGTACACGGGCCACACCGGGCGAATCGACCCGTCGCTGCTCGCCGAGGTCGCGGGTGAGCCGGAGGCGCGACCGCTCATCTATGTGTGCGGCCCGAACGGCTTCGTCGAGTCCGCGTCGGCCTGGCTGGTCGAGCTCGGGCACGCGGCCGAGCGGATCAGGACCGAGCGCTTCGGCCCGACCGGCACCTGAGCGCGAGTTTCGATCAGACGGTCAGCTTCAGGATCACCGCGCGGGCGCCGGCGCGCACCGTCAGGGTGTACTGGCCCCGCGCGAGGCGGTGGCCGCGCAGGAGCGCGGCGAGCCAGTAGCGGTTCTGGCCCTGGCGTGCGTTCAGCTCGAGGTGGAGGACGGCGCGGGCGGTGCCGCGGGCGCCGGCCGATCGCGCGAGCGTGAGCTGGACCTGCGCGGGGCCCGAGAGCGTGAACACGATCGCCTGGCCGTGTCTGCTGCCTCGCCTCCCGGTCAGCGCGACACGCGTGAGCCTGAGCGAGTGGTTCCGCGCGTGCGTCAGCGTAGCCGGGGCCCCACCTCGTGCGGTTGGGCTCACCTGGACGTTCGCCGAGGGCTGGGAAGTGAGGGGCTGGCCTGCAAGCCCGACCATCGCGGTCATGGCGCTGATCGCCTGAGTCGAGCCGGTGGCGTTGCGCGCGCTCACCACCACCTCGAACGAGGTGCCGTAGTCGGTGCTGGCCAGGTTGTAGGCCGCGGTCGTCGCACCGGGGACCGGTACGCAGATGCCGAGCAGGCAGCGCTGCCACTGGTAGCTGTAGCTCGCGGGCTGGCGGCTCCAGGCGCCGGGACTGGCGCTCAGCGTCGTGCCCACGGTCGCGCTCCCCCTGATTTCCGGAAGCTGGCGGTCGCCGGGCGCTGCGTAGGGTGCGTCGCCGCCGGCGGCCGCCACCGCTGCGGCAGCGTCGAGCTCGCCGCCACTGACCGACAGCCCGCCGAATTGGGGCTCCGGGTCGACGCTGCCCAGTAGATCGCTCTTGAGCTCGGCCGCGGTCAGCGACGGATTGCGCGCGAGCATCAGCGCCAGCGTGCCCGAGACCATCGGGGTGGCCATCGACGTGCCGTCGTCATACGCGTACGGCTGCGAGGTGCCGGTGGGGTAGGTGGAGAGGATGTTGACCCCGGGGGCGAACAGGTCGACGTTCGTCGCCCCGTAGTTGGAGAAGTACGCGGGCTGGTCGTTCTGGTCAGACGCGCCGACGCAGATCAGGTTGGCCGCGGCGATGTCGCACGGATAGAACGGATTGCTGTCGACGTCGTAGCCGATGTTGTTGGCGTCGCCGTTGCCGGCCGCGACCACGTACAGCGTGTTCGGGTAGTTGGTCACCGCATCGACCAGCGTCTGCGACGTCGACGGTCCGCCCAGGCTCGCGTTGACGATCGGGATGTCGTGCTGGCCGGCGTAGGCGAACGCGCTGGCCACGTTGTCGATCGTGCCCGATCCGCTGGCGTCGAGGACCCGGAGCGGCAGAACCTTGGCTCCGGGGGCCACGCCGCTCACCCCGATGCCGTTGTTCTGGACCGCGGCGATGATTCCCGCCACGTGCGTCCCGTGACCATTCTGATCCTGGCCGCCATTCGAGGAGCTGACGTAGTCGACTCCGGGCTGGAGCTGGCCCTGCAGGTCCGGGGCGGTGTAGTCGGCGCCGGTATCCACCTCGGCCACGGTCACGCCCGACCCGGTTGAGTGCGGCCACGCATATGTCGCGCCGATGTCATCGCCGGACGTGCCGCTGGTGCCGTTGACCGACTGTCCGGTGTTCGAAAGCGCCCACTGATCGGCGAAATACGCGTCGTTGGGCACGCTGGCCGCGTGGACCTCGCCGTTGGGCTCGGCGTACTGGACCTGGGAATCGCCCCGCAGCGCGGCCACCGCCGCAGCAAGCCCCCCGGCCGGCGCCCGGTCGAGCTCCGTATCCGGCAGCGGCCCCGGCCCGAGGTAGCTCACGCCGGCCTGGGCGCGAAGCGCCGCCCGCTGCCCGGCCGACAGACCCGGGTCGCGCTTGACGATGATCTCCCGCACACCCTCGGCCTGGCTCACGCGGATCTGCGCAGCCGACATCGCCGGTCCATACAGGGTGGACGCGTGGGCGGCGGGGGCGGCGACCAGCGCCAGCGCCACCGCGGCAGCGGGAATGCTCCGTAGCGAACTCACGGCTGCCCGTTGCCTCGGCCACCCCGCCCCGCCGGATGACCGATCGGGCCGCCCCTAGACGATTCACCGACCCTTCACCCCTGTTCCCGGCCCCCGCGCCATCCCCCCGCCCGGTCGCCCTGCCGCCCCGCCCGGGCCCCCGCCGCCCCAGAGCCCCCCGGAACGGGAAATTTCCGCCATTACCGACACGGCTGCTCCGGTAATTCCGGATAGTGCCCGCCACACGGGAGTTATCCGTCACCAGCGGCGCGGTCGTCCGCCAATGGCGGAAAATGCCCGTTGTCGGGGGTCAGGCGAGCGGGATCACCGGACGCGGCTTTACCGACACCCGGCCCGGACGTAAGATCGGGACTGGGCGCATGATCGTTCGGATTCGCCTTGGCAGCACCCTGGCCCGGCTTGCGCCGGCGCCACTGGTCAAGCTCGAACTCCCGGCCGGCGCCACGATCGAGGATGTCTACGCCGGACTGGCGAGCCGAACGCCCGAGCTCGGACCCGCGCTCGCCTCGGCGCTGCCCGTGGTCGGCGGCGCCCACGTCGAGCGCAGCCAAGCCCTCTCGCCCGGCGAGGAGATTGCGCTTCTGACCCCCGTGGCGGGAGGATGATCCTCACCGCCTCTCTTTTCACCCGTCCGAAGGAGTGACCCGTGGCCATCGAACCCGCTGAAACCGGCACCACCCACGCCCACCAGACCGTCTTCGTCGACACGTTCACCGACGGACTGCTCGGGCCCGAGGTGACGATGCTCGGACCGGTGGCCGATGGGGGCCACGTGGTCTGGAACTCGGCCCCGGGCTGCTGGGGTCCGATGATCACCCCCTCGATCCGGGGCGGCCACGAGGTGGCGCAGCCCGTGGCGGTGGCCGGAACCGAGGTCGGCGATGGGATCGCCATCCGGATCAAGGACATCGAGGTCACCTCACTGGCCACGGCCTCGGGCACCGATCAGCCGATGGAGGGGCGGTTCAACGGCGATCCGTTCTGCGCACCGGTCTGTCCCGGCTGCGGTACCGAGTGGACCCAGACCCGGCTCGACGGGATCGGCCCGGAGGCCGTTCGCTGCGCCAGCTGCGGCGCCGACGCGACCCCGTTCACCTTCGCCAACGGATACACGATCGCCTTCGATGAGCTGCGCACGGTCGGACTGACGGTTCCCCAGGAGGCGGCCGAGCGCTTCGCCCGCGAGGCACCCCGCTTCGCCGCTTTGCCCCACAACTCGGCCCAGAATCCGATCCTCACGTTCGCGCCCCACGACCTCGTGGCGCTGGCCACGCGGCTGCGGCCGTTCCTGGGCCAGATCGGCACCTCGCCGTCGATCACCATGCCCGACTCGCACAACGCCGGTGATTTCGGCGCATTCCTGATTGGAGCCTCGCACCCCTATGCGCTGACCGCGCAGGAGCTCCAGACCCACAAGACCGATGGGCACATGGACATCGACGCCGTGCGGGCCGGCGCCATCCTGGTCTGCCCGGTGAAGCTGCCGGGCGCGGGCCTGTACCTGGGCGATATGCATGCGCTGCAGGGCGACGGCGAGATCGCCGGCCACACCTGCGACGTCTCCGGGACGGTGACGCTGCAGGTCGAGGTGATCAAGTCCCTGGCGATCGACGGCCCGGTCCTGTTCCCGGTGGCCGAGGACCTCCCGTTCCTGGCCCGACCGCTCTCGGGCGAGGAGCGCATGCGCGCTACAGCGCTCGGCCGGCGCTACGGCGTGGAGGAGATCGAGGACTCGATGCCGATCTCGGTGATCGGCACCGGCCCCGACCTCAACACCGCCACCGACAACGGACTGGGTCGCGCCGCCGAGTTGCTCGGCCCGTCGGTGGGAGAGATCCGCAACCGCGCGACGATCGCCGGCGCGATCGAGATCGGGCGCCATCCCGGCGTGGTGCAGGTCACCTTCCGCGCTCCGGTCGAGCGGCTCGACGCGTGCGGCCTCCTGAAGTACGCGGTCGATCAATACGGCGAGCGCTGAGCGCCGGGTTGTCGTTCTCCCTGTCGCCCGCCCGCGCG
>JAFAWR010000030.1 GCA_019241635.1 Solirubrobacterales bacterium | reverse complement strand
GCGGCTGCGCGGCCGGCAGCGCCAGGTCGCAGCTCCTCGCCGGCGGCGTGATCTCGCTCCCCGGAAAGCGGGTCTACGGCTGTGCCGGGCGTGGCTGCAGGTTGATCGAGGTGATCCGGCTGGTCGGTGCCGACGTCGGCTTCATCGTCGAGCACCACGGCCTGGATACCGTGGACGGCACGCTGACCGTGCGCGATCTCGCGGACGATCGCGGGCTTCACACGGTGCAGGCGCACACCGTGATCGGTTACGGCGAGCGCCTGATCACCTACGTGATCGCGCCGTCGGGAAACATCGCCTGGGCGACCGATACGACGTCGCCGGGCCCGCAGGGGAACTTCCGCCACATCGGGACGATCCGCCGGGCGATCGGGCAGACCGTGACCACGCTCGACTCAGGCTCGAACGTGCGGCCCGGATCGCTGCGCCGCCGTGGAGACACCGCCCAATGGATCGACGGCGGCCGCCAGCAGGCAGCGCCGTTGCCCTAAAGGCACCATCGTCCGGCGAGGCCGACGCCGTCGCAGCTCAGCTCAGGACGGTGGGGATCGTGACCGACATGGTCAGCCCACCGTCCGGCCGCGCAAGGCCGGTGATCGTGGCGTTGTGAGCGCCGGCGATCACGCTGGCGATCGACAGGCCGAGCCCGACGCCACCCCAGTGGTTGACCCGTTGCTCGGCGCGGGCGAAGGGCTCGAACAGGGTGGGGATCTGATCGGCGGCGATGACCGGCCCGGAGTTCGCGATCTCGAACACGGCACCGTCGGGCTGCTGGAAGGTGCGGATCCCGATCCAACCACCTGGATTGTTGTGGCGGACGGCGTTCTCCACGAGGTTGGCGATCATGCGCTCGAGCAGGACCCGGTCGCCGTGGGCCTGGGCGGGCTCGAGCGCGGTTTCGACCGTGATCTGGCGCTGATCGATCGCCCCGTGCGTGGCGTCGAGGGCGTCCTCGGCGGTGGTGGAGAGGTCGACCGGCTCCTGGGCGGTCACGCCGAGCTCGCTGGTGGCCAGGGTCAGGAGCGCTTCGACGGTGGCCTCGGCCCGCTCGACCGAGCTCTTGACCCGGGCCGCCATCGCCTCCAGCTGATCGGGCGTCCTCGTCGGCTTGGACAGCGTGACCTCGATCGCGGTTCGCATCACGGTGAGCGGCGTGCGGAGCTCATGCGCCGCGTTGGCCACGAATCGCTTCTGGCTGGTGAAGGCGGCATCGAGCCGCTCGAGCATGACGTCGAAGGTGTCGGCCAGCTGCTTGAGCTCGTCATCGGGGCCGGTGAGGGCAAGGCGCTGGCCGAGGCGCAGCTCGGAGGCCCGCTTCGCTGCCTCGGTCAACGACCGCACGGGCCGCAGGGCTCGCCCGGCGACGAGCCAGCCGAGTCCGGCCGCGGCGATGGTCAGGACGAAGAGCCCGATCGCCGACGCCATCCGCAGGGCAGCGAGCGTATCGCCGCGCCCGCCGACTCCGCCGCCGATGATGGCGATCAGGTGGCGGCATTGGGCGAGCAGAGACACCGAGGTGGGCAAGGGCTTGCAGATGGGCAAGATCGACCGTTCCTGGGGCGTCAGATTGGGCAGTCGCCCGGGGGCCGGCAGGAGCACGCTGGCCAGCAGCGTGTAGCTCAAGGCCAGCAGCACGACGCCGGCCAGCAGGAACAGCAGCGCGTAAAAGACGGCGAGCCGCGTGCGCATCCGCCGCGGCCACAAGCGCCGCAGGATTCCGGAGCGAGACATGCGCGTCATCGCACGCGGTAGCCGGCGCCGACCAGCGTCTCGATGACCTCGGGCTCACCGAGCTTTCGCCGCAGGCGTCCGAGGGTCACGGCGACCGTTCGCGTGAACGGGTCGGCGTTCTCATCCCAGACCCGCTCGAGTAGCTCTTCGGCGCTGACCACGGCGCCCTCAGCGGCCATCAGGACCTCGAGCACACCCAACTCCTTGCGCGTCAGCGACAGCTCCCGGCCGGCCCGGGTGACCTCCCGCCGGGCTCGGTCCAGAACCAGATCGCCCCTGGCCAGAACCGCAGGCCCTGACGGCGCGCGGCGGGCGAGAGCGTGCACCCGCGCGACCAGCTCCTCGAAGGCGAACGGTTTGGGCAGATAGTCGTCCGCCCCGAGATTCAGCCCCTCGACGCGATCGCCGATTGCCGCCGCCGCAGTCAGCATCAGGATGCGCGCGTCCGCCCCGCCGTCGCGCAGGGCCACGCAGACCGCGTCGCCGTGGACACCCGGCAGGTCGCGGTCGAGCACGATCACGTCGTAGCGGTAGACCACGCCCTTCTGCAGCGCGGCCGCCCCGTCATGCGCGAGGTCAGTGGCGATCCCGCGATCGCGCAACCCCTCGGCGATGTCGCGGGCGAGCTCGACATGATCCTCGACGACCAGCACGCGCACCCGTACATCGTGCACCACATGACATCACACCGCAGTAACACACACCGCGCCCGCCCGCGAAGCAATCGCAGGCAAACGACGTGTTGCACTCGTGTGACCCGCCACCGGATACCACGTGGGTCATGTCCAGAACGATCTCACTGCTTCCCACCGCCGCCGCCGCGATCATGATCGCCGCGTGCGGCTCGACGTCACCCACCGCGTCGACCTCCTCAACGTCGTCCAGTGCGACCGCCTCTGGCGGCCACCTCAGCTACGCCCAGGCGCAGCAGGACGCGGTCGCCTTCGCCGGCTGCATGCGCTCGCACGGAGTGCCGAGCTTCCCCGACCCGAGTTCGCCCGCCAACCTCAAGCAGTCGATCAACTCGAGCACCGCGCACTCGCCGGCCTTCCAGCCCGCGGCCGCGGCATGCCGGCACCTGCTTCCGGGCGGCGGCTCGCGGAACCAGACCGAGGTGCGCACTCCGGCGCAGCGCGCCGCGCTTCTGGCGTTCGCCCACTGCCTGCGCGGCCATGGGCTTCCCGGCTTCCCAGACCCGACCAGCACCGGCGACCTGACTCACGAGATGCTCGCCCAGGCGGGCATTGACGTGCATGACCCAGCCGTGGTGCAGGACGCGGACGCGTGCGTGAGCGTCACCCACGGCATGCTCACCAAGGCATCGGTGGCCCGCTTCGCAGCGGGACAGTAACGCGCGCTTCGGGGCCGCGAGTCGCTATTCGACGACGACCGGCCGACCGCCGACCGGCGCGGTGACGGGGCGCCGCCAGCCGGAGATGGCCATGCCAACCGCCGGGATCAGCGCCACGAGGATCATCACGAGCGCCCATGTGAAGGTCGAGCCGAAGGCGTTGGCCAGCGGCCGCGCGATCGCGGCGTGCGCACTCGCGGGCAGGCGCTGGAGCGTGCCGATCCCGCCGGAGCCCGAGCCGCCGGCGTGGCTGCGGATGATCGTGCCCAGGTTGCTGGTGATCGCGGAGGCGAGGATCACCGACAGCACCGCGGTGCCGATCGAGGCCCCGGCCTGCCGGATGATGTTCATCGCGGTGCTGGTTCGCGCGATCGCCGCGGCCGGCACCGCCTGCATGGCGGCGGTCATGTTCGGCATCATCGCCAGGCCCATGCCCAGGCCCTGGACGAAGCTGGCCGAGCACAGAAGGACGTAAGAGGTGTGCGGTCCGACGAACACGAACGGGATAAGCGCGATGGCCACCAGCGGCAAGCCGGTCGCGGGCAGCCAGGTCGGGCCGTAGCGGTCGGTCAGGCGACCGGCCAGGGGCATGAGCAGCATCGCGCCGAGGCCGCCGGGGGCCATCAACAGGCCGGCCTGGAGCGCCGAGGCGTTGCGCACCGCCTGGTAATAGAGGGGCACGAGCAGCATCGAGCCGAACACCGAGATCGCGAACAGCAAAAACGTGCCCGCCGCCGCACCGGCTCGCGTATGCGCGAACGTGCGCAGATCGATCAGCGGGTTCGGACTGCGCCAGCTGTGCACGAACCATGCGGCGATCAGCACCACGCCGAGGAGCGTCGGGCCCCACGAGCGCAGGGAGCCGAAACCGTACGTAGATGACTCGGCCAGGCCGAAGATGAACACGGCCAGCCCGGGAGAGAGCAACAACATCCCGAGCCAGTCGAGGCGATGAGCCGGCTGCGACTCGTCCCGATCGAGCACGATCAGCGCGAGGACGAACGCGACGATGCCGATCGGCACGTTGATGAAGAAGATCCAGCGCCAGGACGCGCTGTCGACCAGCCAGCCGCCGAGGATCGGGCCCATGATCGGCGCGATCAGCATCGGCACGCCGAGCACACCCATGACCCGGCCCATCCGGTGAGGCCCCGCCTTCTTGGTCATGATCGTCATGACCGCGGGCATGATCATCCCGCCGCCGACGCCCTGGAGGACACGGAACACGATCAGCGATTCGGCGCTCCAGGCCAGGCCGGAAAGCACCGACCCGAGCGTGAACAGAACCAGTGAAGTCATGTAGATCCGCTTGGTCCCGAACCGGTCGGCCGCCCAGCCGGTGCTCGGGATGACCGCGGCGAGCGCCAGCGTGTACCCGGTGATCACCCACTGGATCGTGGTCAGCGAAGAGTGGAAGGCAACCGCAAGGTGATCGATGGCCACGTTGACCACCGTCGTGTCGAGGATCGACATGACCGCGCCGAGCAAGACGACGCCGGCGACGACCAGCGTCTCGCGGTCAAGTCCCTCGGGGGTAGCTGCCTGTGCGGACGTTTCGGCCACGCAACCATCGTAGAGGACCGCCGGGTCCGGTTGTCTGACAAAACCAAGTCCGTGTGATTGCATGGCGCCGTGGCCGGATTTGAGACCCTGATCGATGGCTGGGACGGCGAGACGGCGGTGATCCGCCGCGACCGCGAGACGGGCGGATGGATCTTCGTCTGCATCCACTCGACGCGCCGCGGTCCGGCGGGCGGCGGCACGCGCATGAAGGTGTACGGAAGCCCGGCCGAAGGACTCGAAGATGCCATGCGCCTGTCTGGAGCGATGTCCCGCAAGCTGGCCGTGGCCGGGCTTCCCTTCGGCGGGGGCAAGGCGGTGATCGCGGTCCCGGAGATCCCGCGCGGGGGTGCGCGCCGGGCGCTGCTGCTCCGCTACGGCGATCTCGTCGCCTCGCTCGGCGGCACCTATTGCACGAGCTCGGACATGAACACCGACGAAGCCGACATGGACGTGATCTGGGAGCGCACCAAGTACGTGTTCGGTCGCTCGGTCGCCGCCGGTGGCTCGGGCAACCCGGCCAGGCCGACCGCGCTCGGCGTATTCCATGGCATCAAGGCCAGCCTCGCGCATGTGGACGGCTCGGATGAGCTGAGCGGGCGGCGGGTGTTGATCCAGGGCGCCGGCGGCGTCGGTTCGCAGCTGGCCGATCACCTGGCGCACGCCGGGGCCTCGGTCCTTCTCGCCGATGTCGATATCCCGAAGGCCAAAGCCGTCGCGGCGCGCGTCGGCGGCGACGCGGTCGACCCCAACGACCTGCTGCAGACCGAAGCCGACGTGTTTTCGCCGTGCGCGGTCGGAGGCGTCCTCACTATGCGCAGCGCATCGCAGCTGCGCTGCGCGGTGGTCGCCGGATCGGCGAACAACCAGCTCGCTGAGCCGGAGGCCGCCGAGGTGCTGCACGCGCACGGGGTCCTGTACGCGCCCGACTACGTGATCAACGCGGGTGGCGCGATCGGCGTGGCCGGCACCGAACAGCTCGGCTGGGACGAGGCCGAGGTGAACGCAGCGCTCGCCCGGATCGGCGAGACGCTGCAGGAGGTGTACCGGCGCAGCGAGGAGCGGGGCATCTCCACCGCGGCCGCCGCGGAGGCGATTGCCGAAGAGCGCCTGGACCTCTGAGACCGCCCGGACACACCACCCGCCCTCGGCGGCACTCAACACCGGCTCACCCTGCGGCGGCGCCGGCGAGAAAGCGGGCGACCGCCTGGCGCACCGCCGGATCGCGGGCGCGGAGCTGGACCGAGTGGCCCGCGTTCGGCACCTCGAGCAACTGCCCGCGGGGCGCCATCGCCGCCTCGGCGCGCGCCCACGGCAGTGGGGTCGAGAGGTCGCGTTCGCCGGCCAGGAGCAGAACCGGCACCGCCGGGAGAAGAGCGCTCGACGCCCCGTCGCCGACCTCGGAACGCGCGGTGGCGGGCCAGTCCAGGCATCCCTGGGCCAGGCCGTTGCCGATCGCCGTGGCGCGGTCGAACGGGTAGAGGTCAGCGGCCGGCGTGGCTGCGGCGAGCGCCGAGAGCGTGGCCGCGCGCCGCGACGGCGGTGCGGCCGGATCCCACGGTGGACCCAGCTCCTGGCATAGCGTGCTCTCGTGCAACCCCTGGCTGAGGAAGCTGGCCGGCAC
>JAFAWR010000136.1 GCA_019241635.1 Solirubrobacterales bacterium | reverse complement strand
CAGATCGACACCTACCGGGCCAGCGGCGCCGGCGGCCAGCACGTCAACAAGACCGATTCCGCCGTGCGGATCACCCACAAGCCGACCGGGATCGTCGTGCAGTGCCAGAACGAGCGCTCGCAATCCTCCAACAAGGCCGAGGCGATGACCATGCTGCGCTCCAGGCTGCTCGAGCTACAGGAGCGCAAGCGCCGCGAGGAGATCGCCAAGGAGAAGGGCGAGGCCCAGGACGTCAACTTCGGCTCGCAGATCCGCTCCTACGTCCTTCACCCGTACTCGATGGTCAAGGACCATCGCACCGACCATGAGATGGGGGACACCGCTCGCGTGCTCGACGGTGACCTCGACGGCTTCGCGCGCTCGTACCTGCTGAAAGCGGCCAAGTGACCGACGTTCCGCACCGGGGCGTGACCCGGGAGCCGGCCGCGCAGCCGACCGCGCCGTACTTGGAAGCAATCACCGCCTACGGGTTCCGCGGCTCGCTGCGCTTCCACGTGCCGGGACACAAGGGGGGCGAGGGCGCCGACCCGGGGCTGCGGACCGCGCTCGGCGACCGCGCCCTGCTCCTCGACGTCCCGCAGGACATCGAGGGGATCGACGTCGGCCCTTCGCCGACCCCGTACGAGCGCGCCGAGCAACTGGCCGCCGAGGCCTACGGCGCGCAGCGAGCGTGGTTTCTCACCAACGGCGCCACCCAGGGCAACCACGCCCTGTGCCTGGCCCTGGCGCCCCCGGGGACGCGGGTGATCCTCCAGCGCAACTCGCATGCCAGCCTGATCGACGGCCTGGTGCTGAGCGGCGGGACGGCCAGGTTCGTGGCGCCCGAGTACGACGTGGAGCTGGGGATGGCCCACGGGGTGACCCCCGACGCGCTGGCCGAGGCGTTCGACCGCGCTCCCGAGGCGCCCGCCGCGTTCATCGTCTCGCCCACCTATTACGGGATGGCGGCCGACGTCGGGGGCTGTGCCGAGGTCGCGCACGGCGCCGGCGCGGCCCTGATCGTCGACGGGGCCTGGGGCTCGCACTTCGGTTTCCATGCCCGGCTGCCGCGCTCGCCGCTGGCCCTGGGCGCCGATGCGATGATCGCCTCGACGCACAAGATCGTCGGCAGCCTGACCCAGTCGGCCATGCTGCTGGTAGCGGGCACCGGCCGGGTGGACGTCGAGGCGGTCGCCCGCGGGGTCAGGCTGATCCGCTCGACCAGCCCGAGCGCGCTGCTGATGGCCTCGCTCGACGCGGCCCGGCGTCAGCTGGCCGTGCACGGCGAGGCGCTGCTCGATCGCACGATCCGGGCTGCCGCGGTCGCGCGCGAGGCGATCGATTCGGTGCCCGGTTGCTCGGTGCTGGGCGAGGACTTCGTCGGCCGGCCCGGGATCGCCGGCTGGGACCCATTGCGGGTGGTGATCGACGTGCGGGGCACCGGCTGCACGGGCTACGAGGTGGCCGCCGCGCTGCGCAACGCCTATGACATCTATGTCGAGCTGGCCACTCACGCCTCGCTGGTGCTGGTGCTCGGCATCGGCCAGCCGGTCGACGCCCTCGAGCGTCTGGCCCACGACTTCGCTGAGACCGTCCGTCAGATTGCCCGGACGGGGACCCAGAATGCGATCAGCCGGCCACCCGCGGCGCTCTCGCATGAGACGGTCGTCTCGCCGCGGGATGCCTTCCTGGGACGGGGGGAGACGGTTGCCGTCGCCGACGCGGTGGGACGGATCTCGTGCGAGTCGATCGCCGGCTATCCCCCCGGCGTGCCGTCCCTGCTGCCCGGGGAGCGGATCTCCGCCGAGGTGGTGGCGTATCTGCGCGAGCTGACCTCGGAGGGCGCGCGCCTGCACGGGGCGTCGGACCCGGCGTTCCAGACGGTCCGCGTGCTGATCGAGGACGCTTCGGCGTAACGGCCTGCGGTCAGCGGCGCCGGCCGGCGGCGGCGCGCCACTCCTCACGGACGTCGCCCTCGGCCAGCCAGTCCGGCAGCTCAAGCGCCAGATGGCGCGCGATGGCGATCGCGTAGGGCTCGTAGCTCTGGCGCAGCTCCTCGAGCCGCTCCGCGCACCCCTCCTCTCCGACCTCCGAGTGGAGTCCCGATCCTTCCAGGCGCGCGCGGAGCTCGGTCAGATCCTCGCGGCTCAGGCGCTCCCGGGAGCGGGGCACGGGGTCTTGCTCGAGCCGGCGGGTACTGAACGTGTGGGCGAGGTCGGCCAGCGCATGACGCCCCATCCGGAAGGTGAGCTCGGCCGCCTCGGTTTCGCCCTCGGGCCCGTAGGCGAGGGCGTAGGCGGACGCGTCGACCACGGCGGTGAGCGCGGCGAGCCAGTTCTGCTCGACGTGCTGGGAACGGAAGTAGCCGAGGATCGGATAGGACAGATGCGTTTCCTGCACGGCCGCCGTCCAGTTCTCCCACTCGAGCAGGTACTCGTCGAGCTCGGACCACCCGCCCCGCTGGCCGGTCCGCTCGAGCAGCCGGCCGGCGCTGGGCGGTGAGCCGGCCCGTGGATCCAGGCGCGCCACTGCGGTCTCCCGGCGCGAGAAGGCCTGGTACAGCGCGGGCAGGTAGCCGATGGCGATGGCCAGGAAGCCCAGGCCGGTCGCCGCCTCCCAGATCTGAAGCAGCTTGCCCGCGCCGCCGGTCGGGGTCGCGGCGTTGGTCGCGCTGAAGAACGCGCCCGCGCTGAAGTACAGATCGTTTCCGAAGTCGGCCACGCGCGGGCTGCCCAGCCGCGTGGAGACCGCCCAGTGCAGGCCGGCGAAGGAGACGATCGCTCCGGAGCTCAGGAGCAGGAGGATCGCGATCAGGCCGAACGGCCCGAAGATGCCGAGCATCGTGTCCGCGGCGTCCCGCGGTAGGAACCCGGCGGCGGCCCGCCAGGGAATCCACAGGACGCGCAGGATCCCGCGCGCGATCGCCGGGTCGCGGTTGACCCGCCGGGGGAGCAGGAACACGATGAAGAACTCGGCCAGCATGAAGGCCAGCGCGACCAGGCTGAGAAGTCCGACGAGAACGCGCAACATTTATCCTCGCCCCATACCCGAACTGAGCGAAAACGACGTCATCGCCCGTGCGCTGGCCGAAGATGTGGGCGACGGCGACGTGACCACCGCGGCCACCGTGCCCGAGGCCGCGAGGGCAAGCGCGCGGATCACACAGAAGGCGCCGGGCGTGGTCTACGGGATCGATGTGGCCGTCGACGTGTTCCGGGCGCTGGATCCGTCGATGGTCGCGGAGAGGCTGGTGTCCGAGGGTGAGTGGCGCGAGGACGGCGGTCCGGTGCTGGCCCTCGAGGGGTCAGCGCGTGCGCTCCTGACCGGCGAGCGGACCGCGCTCAACTTCCTGCAGCGGCTCTCGGGCGTGGCCACCATGGCCGCACGGTGCGTGCAGGCAGTTGCCGGGACGGGCGCGAGGATCCTCGACACGCGCAAGACGACGCCTGGCCTGCGCG
>JAFAWR010000114.1 GCA_019241635.1 Solirubrobacterales bacterium | reverse complement strand
GGATGCGCTGGCCGACGGGTTGTCCAGCGGCGGCGTCGAGGGGTTCATCGCCGCCCAGGGACGACCGGACGTGCCCGAGTCCTGGCAGGAGACCGTGCTCAAGGTGACGCGCCAGCGGCTGTCCCAGCACGAGCATCCGCAGGCCCTCGCCGACGCTCTGCGCGCCGTGCCGCGTTCACGGCCGTTCGACACGGTCGACGCGCTGTCGGCGATCTCGGTTCCGGTGGCCGTGGTGGCCAGTGCAGACGACCCCGATCCGGGCCACCCGCAGGCGGTGGGGGAGGCATATGCGGCGGCGATCCCCGGCGCCCGGCTGATCCTCGATGAGCTGGGCAAGTCCCCGATCGCCTGGCAGGGCAGCCAGCTCTCGAAGATCATCGGCGAGCTCGCCGGGCAGGCGGACGTCGGGTGAGCGCCCCGGCTCCGGCCGGCTATTCGGGCGCGCCGCTGGTGCGCAAGCTCGGGATCAAGCCCGGGGCGCGCCTGGGCCTGATCGGCGCCCCCGAGGGATTCGACGAGACGCTCGGAGAGCTGCCGCCCGGGGTGCAGCTCGTCCGTCGCCTCGGCGGCCGGCGGTTCGACGTAATCGTGGCTTTCTTTGCCCGCCGGGCCGACCTGGAGCGCCGGCTGCCGCCGCTGGTTGCCGGCCTTGATCACGCCGGCGGCTTATGGATCGCCTGGCCCAAGCGGGCATCCGGCGTTCCCACCGACCTAACCGATGGCGTGGTCCGCGATCTCGGCCTGGCCGCGGGCCTGGTTGACAACAAGGTGTGCGCGGTCGACCAGGTGTGGTCGGGCCTGCGTCTCGTCTATCGATTGCGCGACCGCCCGAAGCACGACGGTCGCGCTCCGATCATCCGAGCGTGACCAGCTCGAGGCCGGCCTTGCGCGGCGTGAGGTAGCCGTTGCCCTCGTAGCGGACGATCACCGCCAGCCCGACCGGCGCCTTGTGGTGGCCGGGAAGGCTGGCAAAGGCCGTCTGGCCGGAGAACTTGCAGTTGGGCTGCAGCGGCAGGAGCGTCGAGCCCACGGTCCTACCGCCCAGGAGGAACCGGACGGAGACCACGCCACGGCAGTCGTAGGCACTCGGGATCCAGTTCGGGCCTTTGACCTGACCCGAGGTGGTGAACACGAACGGCTTGTGCGCGGCAGTCGACGGGGTGGTCCGGGCCTTGATGCTCGGCCTCGGCCGGTGCCGCGGCAGGGTCATGAAGGTGGCGTCGGCGCCGGGCTGCGGCGCCGTGTTGCCGTGCAGGGCAACGATCCGGTAGTGGAAGATCGTGCGCGCTTCGAGGCCGTTGATGGCAACCGCGACGGTGACGGGAACGGTGCCGGCGGGGACCGTGGCCGGCGTGGTCTGCGGGCCGTAGCCGGTCGAGGTGCCGTACTGGAAGTAGTACGTCGTGGCCTGCTTGTTGGGGCTGATCACCGCGGTCAGCGTGGCCGCGTTCTTGCTGATCTGCGTGGCCGGTCCGGTGGCCACGTTCGGCGGGGGATTGCCGGCGGTGGTGAAGGTGTGATCGGCGCCGACGGTGGTCCCCGCGCCGTTGCCGGCGACCAGGCGGTAGTGATAGAGCGTGCCCGGGATCAGCGAACCGACGGTTGCGCTCACCGAGCCCGCCGTGGTCCCGTGCCCGGCGGAGTGCTCGGTGCTCTGGACGCCGTAGTCGGTGGTGAGTCCCCACTGGAAGTAGTAGGTGGTCGCGCTGCCGTTCGGATTGACCGTGCCGTGCAGCACTGCAGACGTATCGGTCACGTGCGTGTGGGTTCCGGTGGTGACCGCCGGCGATGACGCCGCAACCGCGACGGCGGTGACGCCCAAGACCGCCAGCACCGACGCTGCCGTGCTGAGCAATGCGAACGTGCGCTTCATCCCTGCCTCCCTGATTGGCCGAAATCTGCCCGTTCTATACCCGGCTAGCAGCAGAAGTTGCGTTCTGCAGCGCCTCCTGCGGGCAAGGAGTCGACGTGGGCGATAGGGGGTAGCAGATCGGCTCTGCCCGCACGATCCGACACCAAGCAAACCGCGCGCCCGCCGGCGCCCGTCCGGCGTGGGCGGCTGCGCCGTTCGGACTGCTCCGGGCCGGGAGTCCGCCGCGTCCGTCGCGGGCGCGGCTTCAGCTACGTCGATGACCATGGTCGGCGCGTCGATTCAGCCGAGGAGCTCACGCGCATCCGCGACCTGGTCATCCCACCGGCGTGGGAGGACGTGTGGATCTGCCCCGACCCGTCCGGACACCTCCAGGCCACCGGCGTCGACGCCGCCGGGCGTCGCCAGTACCTGTACCACCCACGCTGGCGTGAGAACCGAGATCGCGCGAAGTTCGAGCGAATGCTCCAGTTCGCCGACCTGCTGCCGGGGCTACGCCGCCGCCTGTCTCGCACGCTCCGCGACGCTGACGACCTCGACCGAGAGACAGTGCTCGCCGCCGCGGTCCGTCTGCTCGACATCGGGATGTTCCGTGTGGGCAGCGAGCAGTACGCCGACGAAGACCACGGCATCGGGCTGGCCACGGTTCGCAAGGAGCACGTCACGGTGCGCGGCGACACGCTCGAGTTCGACTATCCCGGCAAGGGCGGCCTGCGCCGCCAGCAGGTCATCGAAGATCCAGTCACCCACGGGCTGATCGCCAGCCTGAAGCGCCGGCGGGGCGGACCGGACGCGCTGCTGGCCTGGCGCGACGGGCGCAGATGGCGTGACGTGCGCTCCGACGACATCAACGAGTACCTCAAGGAGCAGCTGGGCGAGGACTTCAGCGCCAAGGACTTCAGGACCTGGAACGCAACCGTGATGGCCGCGGTCACCCTGGCCGTTGACGGGCGCGACGCAACCACCAAGACAGCCCGCAAGCGTGCGATCAACCACTCCATCAAAGCTGTCTCGGAGCTGCTGGGCAACACGCCCGCGGTGGCGCGGCGCTCGTACATCGATCCTCGCGTGTTCGACCGATACCAATCCGGATGGACGATCCATGCCGCCCTTGAACGGATCCCCGATCTCGACGTGGCCAAGGATCGCGTGCGAACCCAAGTCGAGCGGGCCGTGGTCGACCTGCTGCTCGACAAGACCGACGCGCCAACGATCGAGGCTATCCCCGAGGAGCCGACTCCCAGTGCGAAGTCGGCGCGGCCTAGTCGCGGTGCAACTGCCAAAGGTGGCCGACGCTCCGGAACCCGAGCCGGCCGTAAAGCAGCTTCGGCCAGTCGTCGTCGTCGGCGACGATGAACACCAGGTCGTGTCCCGCGCCGCGCGCGAGCTCGATCGCCCGGCTGATCAGCGCGCTGGCAAAACCGCGCCCCCGCGCCTCGGGGGCGGTGTAGACGTCTTCGACCTGCGCGGTCCGTCCGTCTGAGCGCAGCTTGGTCATTGCCACGAGCTCTCGGTCCCCGCTCCGGGTGCCCAGCAGGCGATCGCCAAGCACGCGGATCTCCCGGCGGCCGTAGGCGACCAGCTGCTCGAGCTCGTCCCGCTCGGGCTCGTCGGTGGCGAACCAGCGACGCAGCAACTCGAGTACCTCGTGTTCGCCGGCGTCATCGACAATGCTCGTGTCCGCCACGCGGTCGGCTGGAGCGGACAGCGTCATCACCACGTCGCGCTCGACCTTCCAGCCCGCGCCGCGGGATGCTTTCTCGAGGCCCGGGCCGCTCGGCTGGTGCTCGACCGCGACGTGCATGTAGTCGAACCCGGCGAGCTGCTCCTCGGCCAGGCCGACCAGCTCCTCGAAGCCGAGGGCCGCGCTGACCCGCAGCTGATTGATCGCCCACACCGCGGGCAGCGACGGCGTGCTGAGAACGATTCCCGCCTCGATCGGACGAGCCGCATCCGCGATGGCGCTCGCGCCCGCCCGCATGAAGGCGAGCGCACGCTCTAGGTGGGTGGGTGCGGTCCCTGGCGCTGACACCTGACTAGATGATCCCGGCTCGCCGCCAATCGCTCTGGCCGGTTGGCGCCTACCAACCGAATGCGTTAGGCTGTCGACCGGGCGACAAGGGACGGGGACCATGAGGCGGGTTTTCCTTCGGGGCACGATATTCGGCTGCATGCTGGCGCTGGTGGCATGCGCGGCGGGGGGTTTCGCATCCGTGGCGGCTGCCTCGGATTCGATCTTTTGGACGAGCTACACGAACTCCGGTGCGGTCCGGGTCGGTGACCTCGGCGGCGCGGGCGCCCGGAATCTGGTCACGGGCGAGACCAACCCTCAGGGCGTCGCGATCGATCCCGCGACGGGGAAGATCTACTGGGCTGACTCGACGTTGGGCGCGATCCGGGTGGCGAACCTCGACGGTACCGGCGCACAGAGTCTGTACACGGGGGAGAGCTCACCATCCGGCGTCGCCATCGATCCGAGCGCGGGATTGATCTACTGGGCGAGCGCGGTGTCCCGGACGGGCGCCATCCGAGTCGGGAACCTCGACGGCAGCGGCGCCGCGAGGACCCTGTTCGCCGGGGAGTCCTATCCGGTCGGGGTGGCCATCGACCCAGCGGCCGGCAAGATCTACTGGGGCAGCTACGACACGTTCAAGATCCGCGTCGGAAACCTCGACGGCACCGGCGCCGCCGACCTGTTCACCGGCGAGAACTATCCCACCGGGCTGGCCATCGACCCGGCCGCGGGCAAGATCTACTGGACCAACGAGTTCGCCGGCAACGTCCGAGTGGGGAACCTCGACGGCACCGGCGCGGCGACCCTGTACGGCGGCGAGGGCGCCGTCGGAGGCCTGGCCATCGACCCGTCGGCCGGCAAGATCTACTGGGGGGACTTCACTAACGGGAGGGTGCGGGTCGGAAGCCTCAGCGGTGCCGCGCCGGCGCAGAGCCTGTACACGGGCGAGACCAACACGTGGTTCGTGGCGCTCCTGCGCGCGCCCCTCGGCACCGGTGCTCCGCAGGTCTCAGGCGCCGGGCGCGTGGGGCAGACGCTGTCGTGCAGCCCGGGGACCTGGGCCTCGGATCTGCTGAGCGGATTTCTCTTCCGCGCGCCGCAGAGCGTCGCCTATCAGTGGACGATTGGTGGCGCGCCGATTGCGGGCGCCACGACCAGCTCGGTCGTTGCGCGCTCGGCGGGCGCGTACCGCTGCGCGGTGACCGCCACCAACGCGGCCGGCGCGACCACACAGACGAGCGATCCCGCGACCGTGTCATTGCCGCCGCCGCTGCTCGGCCGGGCCGTGAACGCCAAGCCGGTCAGCGGCAAGGTGTTCGTGCTCATCGGGCGCCGGCTCGTGCCGCTGACCGCGGCGACGCAGATCCGGTCCGGCGCCGAGATCGACGCGCTGCACGGGACGGTGTCGCTGACCACCGCGACCGGGAGGGGCAAGAGGACTCAGACCGGGGAGTTCGGCGGTGCGGTCTTCCGGGTCACGCAGGCCAGAGCCGGGCGAAACAAAGGCCTGACCACGCTGGCCCTGCTCGAAAAGGCGTTCAAGGGCGCGCCGTCCTTCGCGATCTGCACGGCGAACAAGGCACGTGACGCCACCGCGGCCGCCGCCTCGAGCCGGACACTTCAGCTCCTGCACGCCAGCGCCCACGGCAAGTTCCGCACCAGCGGCCGCTACAGCGCCGCCACCGTCCGCGGCACCAGATGGACGATCGCCGAGCGCTGCGACGGGACCCTCGTGCATGACCTGACCGACTCGGTGGCGGTCACCGACTTCGTCCGTCACCAGACCATCGTCCTGCACGCCGGCCAGAGCTACCTGGCCAAGAAGCCCTAGTCGCGCGCCCTACGGCAGGGCGCAATAGAGCCTGGTCGACCTTACGCTCGATAATCAACCTTATGTCTACCAGCGCGTAAATCAGGCGGCTCACAGGGCGGCGCCCGTTACGCCGACTTGAGGAGGCTGCGGACTCGGTCGCTGATCTCAACCTCGTGGATCAGCGTCGCCATCTCAGCACCGTTGGCGTCAACGCCGGCATCCTTGAGCTTTTGCCCGAGCATCGCCCAGTACGCCGCTTCCGCCTCGGCCCAGCTCCCACCGCTCAGGGGCTCATCCGGGCCGACCACCGTCCGAGCGGTCTGTTCGACCTGCTCTACCGTCTGGCTCGCCAAGCCACCGCTGCTGCTCCACCCCCGGTCGTCAAGCAGCGTGACGTGACGACCGTCCGATAGCTTGGCAGCGAGACGAGCGGAAAGCGACCCGGTCCGGCGGCCGAGGTCAACAGAGGTCACGAATCGGTCGACAGATCCAGCCATACCGACCGATCACCCCCGATCATCACTGCCTGCCGAACGGAAATCACCGCGTTGATTGAGAACGAAGCTGGGCCTCCCCCCACTGGGAGCCTCGATCGGGCCAGTTGCATGTTGCGAGTACGCGACGACAGTGATTGAGGTTTGACTACATAACATGCTAGTAACACCGGCTCGTTCAGCAGGCGCAATAGTCCTCGGAGGTCTCGCGCAAGCGCGCGAGCCTAGAGTAGGAGACCGGCGCCGGTTCGACTGCAGGCTTGAGCGAACGACCGCAGGGTGCCGGTCGCTGGGTGTAATGCGTCGCTCAAATGGGAATTCCGAGCGTTCCGCTCACTAATTATAGTTAATCGCTCAACAATCACTGATTAGAGGTGGACCGTGGGGCATTTAGCATCTCGTCAGTTTGGATCCCGCGCGCGGATCGCCTGTGGCGCGACCGTCTTGACCGCAGCGCTGTCAGGTGGGTTATGGATACTCTCCCCGGTCGCCGGAGCGAACGCACCTAGTCCAGCGGTTGGTCCTCCTGGTGAGATCAGTGGCAGCACACCGCCACCTGCAGGGACAGCCACACCCAACTTCTCTGTCTCGTCTGACGGAACGATTGACTACCACCAGGGTGGCGAGATGGCGTCGCTGCATGCGACCCACTTGGTGACCCACCAACTGCAAGGTCAGCGGGCGCCGAGTGGTGGGTGTACGTTCGCTCAACCGCCGCAATTCGCCCCTCCCAATAGTAGTCCCACCTATCAGACGGAATTGTCTTTCAACCCTGGCACGTGCGTCGAGGTCCTGCAAACGGGCGATGTCACACAATCAGCACTTGACAAGCTAGACGCGGCCAGCGCGCCGGGCGAACCAGCGCCTCGACCCGGCGCGACCATCACGGCCCGCTCGTCCAGCGCAGCAAATGGTGTCTCGCGACGGAGCGACACCATCCGCGCGCCGCGGCGTCGGCCCGTGTCGCCACAAGCGAGGGCGGCCGACGCTTGGAAGTGGGCGTACGTCGAGACGTCGTTCGTCGACCCGGTCGGAATCACCATCACGAGGGACACAAATGATCTCGGGTGGTACCCGCACGGGAACGGCAACGTAGCGGAGGGAGTGGCCTACCCATACGACTTCCCGTACGATGGCTGGTCGAGCCGGGGTCCCAACCAGAATCTCAACTACTACGGCGCCAGCGCGTTCCCACCAGGTGTAGGCGCCGGCTGGGTGCTCAATACTTGGGCTCAGTTCAGGAACACCGATTTCGAGGAGATCGTGGTTGCCCTGTTTGGAGTAGCTGGCTACGCGATGTGCGGCTTTGACAGCAGCGCTGCGGTCTTCACCCACAACACCAACGTCTACGGCTTGAACTCCGGCGGCCGAGGCTATTGGCAAGGAGACAGCGTGACGGGCGGGTGCTCGGACCTCGTCCACCACAATGTTGCCTCTGGCTTTGGGTATTCCACGCAGTAGCCTGGAGGATGCAACCGCGTCGGGGAGGCCCTGCTTCGACATTGGGAATCGCGCTCGTTGTCGCGCTTACAGGTTGCGGTGGCAGCCACGGCTCCGCCCTCTCGCCGGCAGCCGTGGCTGTGCGATACATGAGTAGCGTGTGGAACGGGCGCTTTGCGGAATCATCGCGATACACGGTGCCGGCGCAGCGAGATGAGGCAGCGGCCGCCGCAGCCATTTTGTCGCCCGGTTCGGTCTCGGGCACGCACCTCCGGGCTGGCGCCGTCCACGTGGGCGGCAACGAGGCGACCGTTACGATTCTTGGTCGCCTATGCACCTCGGCCAGCCGCCTCACGGTGGCGCAGGCAGCACGCAGGCACACGTTGCAGTGCCGTACCAACAGCAGCGGGCTGCCGAGCAGTCAGGCGTTCGTGGTTCGGCTAGTCAAGGAGCATGGTGCCTGGTACGTGACATACGGTCCGTAGTATCAGGTCGCCGATCGTTAGCCGTGCCGACTCGGCCGTGCCCTATCGTCGCGTAGGTGAAAACATTTCGGGCAAAGCTGCGCTCACTGGCGCTTCCGTCCAGGTACGCCGTGATCGGAGGGATGGTTACCGGCATCCCGGGGGCGATCGTCGGCCTCATTGTCGGGCTCAACGTCTACCCCCCAACGGCATGGTTCGCGGTACTCGAGATAGGCATCCCGGCGGGTTTGGCCGGGGGCCTGTTCGGAGCGTTCGTCGGGGCGCTCGTTGAATGGGACCAGGATCCGGACGACTACTAGCCCGGATTGTGCGGTAACGGCCGCGCCCTCCCGGTGAGCGGAGCCTGCGGGATCCTCCGGTGCTGATCGAGACCGACCGACTGCTGCTGCGCCCGCTGGCCACGGCCGACCTCGACGAGGTCGTCGCGATGCACGCCTCGCCCGAGGTCGTGGCGACGATGGGGACCTTCGATCGCGCCACCGCGCTGGCACGTCTCGAACGCAACGAGCACGAGTGGAACGAGCGCGGCCACGGCCTGGTGGCCATTCTCGAGCGCGCCAGCGGGCGCTTCGTCGGCCGCTCGGGCCTGAAGTACTGGCCGCAGTTCGACGAGACCGAGGTCGGTTGGGTGCTGCGGCCGGACGCCTGGGGTCAGGGCTTCGCCACCGAAGCCGGGCGAGCCTGCCTCGAATGGGGGTTCCGCCGACTCGACGTTCCCTACCTGACCGCGATGATCCTGCCCGACAATGGGCGCTCGATCGGCGTCGCGGTCCGGCTCGGCATGCGCCCCATCCGCTCGGACTTCCTCATGGAGCTGCCGGTCACCGTGTACGCCGTCGACCGACCCGATGCGTCACCGCAGCACCGGGCGCCGGACTAGGCATGCGGCCCGTCCGCGGAGCTAGACTCATCTGGCCATGCCCAAGCAACAGCGGACCATGCGAATCGAGCAGCGCGGCCAGATGGCCGCCATGCAGCAGCTCGAGAGCAAGTCCGACGAGGAGCTCGAGGCCGAGACCCGCTACAAGGCGGCGGCCCAGGCGATCCTCGGCTACCGGGCTGCCGAGCGTTATGACGCCAAGGCGGCGCGTGCGCACTTCCAGCGGGCGCTGGCCGCCGCGCGCGGCGCGCAGGAGCGAGCGGGCATTCGCAAGATGGCCGATGCGTCGCTCGCACTGGCCGAGCGCCGGGTCGATGACCTCAAGCGCGCCACCGAGCGCCTCGGGGTCGAGGCGCCCACCACCCGCCAGCTCCGCAGCCTGAGGTTTCTCGGGCTGGTCGCGCCGCCGGCCAGCGCCGGCGCCCTCGCCCGTGTTCGCGGGATCCTGATCGCGATCGTCCTGGTTATCGCAGTTCTCGCCCTCGGCTTCGGCATCGTCTATGGGATCGCCCAGATCTTCGGCGGGATGTCGGTCGACCTCTCGATCTTCTGGGGCTTCGTCCTCGTGGCGATCGTGCTCGGAGTGCTGGCGGTGCTGGGAAGACGACGCCAGAAGCGCGCCCAGGCCGAACGCGCCGAACAGATCGCCGCGCGATCCCGCTGACCTGACGCCGTGTGCGGGCGCTACACGCTGGCCACGCCGAATCCGGCCGAGGTTCGGGGCCGCTTTCCGATCGGCGAGTCGATCGAGATCCGGCAGCGCTACAACGTGGCCCCCGGCGACGAAGTCCTCGCCGTGACCACCGACCGTGACGGCCACCCACGCGGCGAGCTGTTGCGTTGGGGCCTCGTGCCCTCGTGGGCGAAGCAGCCGGACACCGGGCTCAAGATGATCAATGCGCGGCTCGAGACCGTCGCTGAGCGCCCGGCCTTCAGGCGAGCTTTCGAGCGCTACCGCTGCCTGATCATCGCCGACGGCTTCTATGAGTGGCGACGCCTGCCGTCTGGACCCAAGCAGGCCTTCCACATCACCCGCGCCGACAACGGCTTGTTCGCCTTCGCCGGGTTGTGGTCGATCTGGTACGGCGAGAACGATCAGAAGCTGCGCACCTGCACGATCCTCACCACCGCGGCCAGCAGCGCGATCGCGCCGCTCCATGATCGGATGCCGGTGATCCTCGAGCCGGGCGCCGAGGCGGCCTGGCTCGAGCCCTCGCAGCCGTCCGGGCGACTGCGCGAGCTGCTCGGTGGGCTCAGTCCTGGAGAGACGGCACTGCGCCCGGTTGGCCCGGCGGTCAACGACGCCCGCTACGACGGCCCCGAGTGCCTGGCACCCGGGATCGACGAGCTCCAGGCAGCGCTGTTCTGACGTGTCGGGCGGCGCGGCGTCAGGCCAGATCGCCTTCGTCCTTGGCGGAGGCGGCGTGCTCGGAGCACACGAGGTCGGCATGCTCCGCGCGCTGGCCGAGCGGGAGGTCACGCCCGACATGGTTCTCGGCACCTCGGTCGGGGCGATCAACGGCGCGTTCTTCGCCGCCGATCCGACCGTGACGGGCGTCGAGCGGCTCAGTGAGCTGTGGCAGGAGTCGAACTGGTCGGAGCGCTCACCCGGGGCCACAGTCCGGCGGCTCACCACGCTCGCGCGCAGCGGCACGCACCTCGAGTCCCTCTCGGAGATGCGCGAGCGGCTTGAGTCGCTGCTTCCGGTTCGCCGGGTCGAAGAGCTGACCGTGCGCTTCCAGTGCGTGGCTGCATCAATCGAGCGGGCCGCGGAGCACTGGTTCGAGAGCGGCCCGTTGGTCGACGTGGTGCTGGCCTCCTGCGCGGTGCCGGGCATCCTCCCCCCCGTGCCGATCGACGGTGAGCATTTCATCGATGGCGGGATCGTCAATTCGATTCCGGTCAGCCGCGCGGTGATGCTGGGAGCGCGCAAGATCTACGTGCTCCAGGTCGGCCGACTCGAGCGGTCGCTGAAACCCCCGCGCCGGCCCTGGGAGGTCGGGCTGGTCGCCTTCGAGGTGGCACGCCGACATCGGTTCGCCCATGACCTTCACAACCTGCCGGAGGGAATCGAGCTTCATGTCCTCCCCACCGGCGGGTCGGCCGCGCCGGCCTACAACGATCTCTCGGGGCAGTTGCGCGTCGGGAGGATGATCCGGACCGTGCAGCGACAGATCGACTCGGCCTACGAGGCATCGTCGGAATACCTGGCCCGGACGTGATGCCCCCCAAGGCCATCCGCCGGCCGGTGACGGTCACCACGTGGCTCGTCCTATCCACGGCGTGCGCGCTCGCCTCTCCGCTCCTGCTCGCGCTCGCCCGCGTCATCGGCGCGCTCACCGGCCGGCGCCAGCCGTGGGTCATCGCGCGCCTGATCGTCGCCTACTTCGTCCACGAGCTGCTCGCCCTGATCGCCCTCGGGGTGCTGTGGGTGATGGCGGGCCTGGGGCGACGGATCGACTCTCCGAGATCGCAGCGGCGCCATTGGCGGCTGGTCGGATGGTTCTTCGGCTCTCTGGCTGCTATCGGGCGCCGGACCCTCGAGATCGACGTCCAGGCGGACCCGGAACCCGAGGCACTGCGTGCGCTCCAGTCCGATGATCCGCTGATCGTCTTCAGCCGCCATGCCGGCCCCGGCGACACGATCTTCATCGTCGATGAGCTGCTCTCGCGCTTTCACCGCCGGCCCAGCGTCGCCTTCAAGCAAACCATCGCGCTGGACCCGAGTGTCGACTTGATGGCCCATCGCCTTCCCCAGGCCATGCTGGACACCTCGGACCGCGAGGAGTGCGAGGCTCAGATCACGGAGCTCACCGCCGAGCTCGGGCGCCGCGGTACGTTTCTGCTGTTCCCGGAGGGAGGCAACTTCACGCCGGAGCGCCGCCGCTCAGCTCTGCAGCGCCTGTGGCGCAAGGGCAACCGGCGCGCCGCCGAGCAGGCCGAGAGGATGACCCACGTCATGCCGCCCCAGCCGGGTGGTGCGCTCGCCGCCCTGAGCGCCGCGCGCGACATCGACGTGGTGTTCGCGGCGCACACCGGTCTCGGGCTCGCGGCTTACCCGTCCCAGTTCTGGCGGGACATGCCGATCGGGCGCACGCTCCACACCCGGATGTGGCTCGTGCCGGCGGCCGACATCCCCACCAGCGACGAGGATCGGGTCAAATGGCTGTATGACTGGTGGGAGCGGATCGATCGCTGGATCGCCGAGGTTGCCGATCCGCACGAGCGGGTAGCGCGCTAAGCGGCTCTACGGCGAGACAAGGGAGAACCGATGCCACAGACCAAGGCGGACCGCTCGGCAGCGGCGAAGAAGGCAGCCGCGACGCGGCAGCGCAACAAGCAGAAGGCGGAGTCCCAGACGTCGGGCAAGAAGGCCGCGGCGACCCGCCAGGGCCGGAGCGCCGGCGCGGCCGCCACTCAGGCCAAGCGCGGCGCGGGCAGTGTGGTCAGCGGCGCCAAGTCGGCCGTCAAGGCCGCGGGCAGTGCGGCCAAGCAGGCCGGCAAGGCGGCGAGCACTCGGACGAGTGCCGCGCGCGGTAGCGCCAAGAAGAAGTAGCCCGAGCTGGGCGCCAGGCGGCGGGCTGCTCGGACAGTCCGCCGCGAACGGCGGCACCAGCTAACTCACTTCTGCTCCGGCCTGATCTGGCCGTGGGTGAGTTTCTGAAGCTGCCGGCTATATCGTCCAGGTGAACCGTGTGGTGGAGTGCGGCATGACGTGAACTTTTCTGCTCAAGACGCTGCCTGCGACTCTGACCGAAAGCACATAGCGGCCAGGACCAGTGTTCAACGAGAACCGTCCATGCCTGAGACGCTCTCTGGCAATTACGCGCCCGTGGCTCGCGACCGTGACGGTAAGCGGCGGCGCGACATCGCACCGGAGGTGTGCGCCGGAGCAGACTTTTACCACCCCTCGGATCATTGAGTTCGCCGGGACCGTTGAGTTCATCGGGACCGGCTGCTCGAGATTCGTGAGGTCCGTAATAAGGCGTGCGCCCGGGGCGCCCGCCCAGCGGCTGATCACGCCGTTGCTCGCGATCTGGCAACCGCTCTGATCAATGTGGAGCTGGAGATCGGTGCCGTCCGGATAGGACGCCTCGACGGTCATCTCCCCGCCTAACTGCGTCGTGCAAGGTGCGTTTGGCGGAAGCGGAAGTGCGTTGG
>JAFAWR010000084.1 GCA_019241635.1 Solirubrobacterales bacterium | reverse complement strand
CCCTCGATCAGCATGTGCGGGCTCTTCTGCATGAGCTCGCGGTCCTTGAACGTCCCCGGCTCGGACTCGTCGGCGTTGCAGACCAGGTACTTGTCCATGTTGCCGTGGGGGAGGAAGCTCGCCTTCTGGCCCATGCGGAACCCGGCGCCGCCGCGGCCGCGGATGCCCGAGTCGCTGATCTGCTGGAGCACGTCCTCGCGGGGCATGCCGAGCGCCTTGCGCAGCGACTCGTAGCCACCGCGCCGCTCGTAGACCGCGAGCGTGTTCAGGCCCGGCTCGTCGATGCGGTCGAACAGGATCTTCATCTAGGAGTCGCCCTTCTCGTCCTCGGAGGACTCACCTTCGGAGGATTCCTCCTCGGCCTCCTCAGCCGGCACCTCGATTGCCGCCGTGGGCCCGGGACGGTCGACGTTGTCGCCCTCGGGTCCCAGGCCGGCGGTGTCGGCCATCTCGGTGCTGCCCCGGTCGGGCGGGCTGAAGTCGCCGGTCTCCTCGCCCACGCCCGGATCGGCGCAGCGCCGGTAGCGCAGTTGCTTGTGCTCGAGCACGGTCCGCCCGGCCCGCAGATCCTCGACGATCTGCGGCGCATCCTCGGTGCTGAGCGGGCCGATGTACTCGCCGTCGACCGAGGCCATCGGCGCGATGTCGCACGCGCCCAGGCACTCGAACGAGCGGACGTTGATGTCCGCATCGTCCTCGGCCGCCTCGCGCATCGCGTCGAACACCTCGTCGGCGCCCCGGAGCGAGCATGAGATGTTCGTGCACACGTAGACGTCGTGGCGACCCATCGGCAGCGTCTTGAACATGTCGTAGAACGTCGCCACCGAGGTCAGGTAGGCCGGGGTGAGCTGCATGACCGCCGCCACCTGGTCGATCGCCTCGGGGGAGCACCAGCCGTGCTCCTCCTGGGCGGCGTGCAGCGCCGGTATGGCCGCCGAGCGGCGATCCGGGTACTTGAGCATGGCCTGGGCGATCCGCTCGCGCAGCCCGGGCGGGACCGGCGTGGTGGCCGGATCGGGGATCGTGGCCGGACCCTTGGTGAGGTCAACCGCCTCGTCCCAGCCGGGGACGCGCGAGCCGTGGCCGAAGCGCGGGACTTCTCGCCTTCCCGTCGCGCTCACCGGTCGATCCCTCCCAGGATCGGATCGAGCATGGCCAGCGTGGCGATCAGGTCGGCGATGTAGCCGTCCCTGACCATGGGCGCGAGCGCTTGCAGGTTGACGAAGCTCGGATCGCGCATGTGCACGCGCGCGGGCTTGGCCGAGCCGTCCGCGCGAACGAAGCAGCCGAGCTCGCCGCGTGGGCCTTCGATCGGGTAGTAGGCCTCGCCCGGCGGCACCCGGAAGCCCTCGGTGACCAGCTTGAAGTGGTGGATCAGAGCCTCCATGCTGGTGGCCAGCTCGTGGCGCGGCGGGAGCGCGACCTTGCGGTCCGGCGTGATGTGCGGCCCCTCGGGCAGCCCGTCGAGCGCCTGCTCGATGATCTTGACCGACTCGTAAAACTCGGCGTGGCGGACCCGGTAGCGGTCGTAGTTGTCGCCCACCGTCCCCACCGGGATCTTGAAGTCGAAGTGGTCGTAGCTCGAGTACGGGTGGGCCTTGCGCAGATCCCACGGCTCGCCCGTGGCGCGGAGCAGGGGCCCGGTGACCCCCAGTTTGATCATGGTCTCCCGGTCGACGATGCCCGTGCCCCGCAACCGCTCGATCACGATCTGGTTCTTCTCGAGCAGGTCCGCGTACTGGTCCGCCCGGTTCGGCATGTCCTTGAGGAACTTGCGCACGTTGGCTTCGAACCCCGCCGGGATGTCCTCCATCACGCCGCCGACCTGGATGTAGCGCGTGTGGAATCGCTGGCCCGATGACATCTCGAACAGATCGAGGATCTTCTCGCGCTCGCGGAAGCAGTACCAGAACATCGAGATCGCGCCGAGGTCGAGCGCGCTGGTGCCCAGCCACAGCAGGTGGGAGTTGATCCGGTTGAGCTCGAGGTGGATCACCCTCAGGTACTGGGCGCGCGGCGGGATCTCCAGACCGAGCAGCGTCTCGACCGCGCCGCAGAACGCCATCGCGTTGAAGTAGTAGCTCAGGTAGTCCATCCGCTCGACGACCGGGATCACCTTCCAGTAGGCCTTGTCTTCGGCCGTCTTCTCGATCCCGGTGTGGACGTAGCCGATGATCGGCTTGATGTCGCGGACGACCTCGCCCTCGAGCGTGGTGATCAGCCGCAGCACGCCGTGGGTGGCCGGGTGGTGCGGGCCGATGTTGAGCGTCAGCAGCTCGTGCGTCTCGTCCACGCCGGCCGGCTCGCTGCTGAGCGTGATCGACTCCTCGCGCTTGCGGTAGCCCTCCGAGAGCGTGGTGCTGGGGTCCGCGTCCGATCCCCGGCCGGTGACCGTCATACGTACTTCCCGTAGTTCTGTTCTTCGTTGTAGGTGAACAGCACCGGCTCTCCGCCGATCGGGAAGTCGCGCCGCTGGGGATGGCCCTCGTAGTCCTCGGGCATGAGGATGCGGCGGAGGTCCGGGTGGCCTTCGAACACGACCCCGAACATGTCGTAGACCTCGCGCTCGGGATAGTCGGCGCCCGGGAACATGTCGACGACCGAATCGATGCGCGGGTCGTCGGTGGACACGCGCGCCTTGACCGAGATCCGCTGCACTCGCTTGCGGTCGAGCATCTCGTAGAGCACCCCGAGCCGGGGCTCGTTCGGGTAGTAGTCGACGCCGTGAAGGCTGGCCAGCATCGTGTAGCCCTTGCCGACCAGATGCTCGAGGATCGGCTTGATCTGGCGCGGGTCAGCGATCAGGCAGGCGCGGCCGCGGTGAAACTCGGTGTCGAGGATCGAGTCGCGGTGTGCGTCGCGGAGCTCCTGGGCGGTCAGCTCGAGCTCCGTCGCGTCAGGCACCGGCGGTGTCCCCGGGCTTGAACACGTTCACGTTCGCCGTGCCCAGATCAGCTGCGTCCGGGAGCAGCTCCTCGGTGCCGGTGGCGGCGTAGCGCTCGCGCCAGCCTTCGACGGAGTGGCCCTGGATCTTGTCGCGCAGCTTGAGGATCCCGTGCATCAGCGACTCGGGGCGCGGCGGGCAGCCCGGCACGTGGACGTCGATCGGCATGAACTTGTCGGCCGGCACCAGCGCGTAGTTGTTGAAGACGCCCATCGACGAGCAGCACGCCCCCATCGAGATGGCCCACTTGGGCTCGAGCATCTGGTCCCATAGCCGGCGGATCACCGGGGCCATCTTGATCGAGACCCGCCCGGACAGGATGATCAGGTCGGCCTGGCGCGGCGAAGCCCGCATCGCCTCCCACCCGAATCGCGCCACGTCCATGCGCGCGCCGACGATGGCCATCATCTCGATCGCGCAGCAGGCCAGACCGAAGGTCAGCGGGTAGATCGAGTTGCCCTGGGCCCAGCCCACCGCCTTCTCGACCGTCGTGGTGAGGACCCGCTCCTCGACATAACGCTCGAGCTCCTCGTCGCCCATATCGCCGCGCAAGAGGTCCCGGGCCTGGTGCTGGCGCACGCGCAGGCTGCTGGTGTCCGCCAGGGTCTCCCGCTTTATTTCCATTCCAGCGCTCCCCGACGCCAGACGTACACGAAGGCGACCATCAAGAGCGCGACGAACACGATCGTCTCGCTCATCGCGAAGGTGCCGAACGCCCGCAGCTGTACGGCGATCGGGTAGAGGAAGATGACCTCGATGTCGAACAGGATGAACAGCATCGCCACCAGGTAGAAGCTGATCCCGAACCGGAACCCGCGCTGGACCTCGGAGGGCAGGCCGCACTCATAGGGCTCGACCTTGGAGCGATTGGGCGCGCGGCGCCCGACGATCAGGTTGAGCGTTGCGAACAGCACCCCGACGAGCGAGCCCAGGATGAGGAAGACGATCGCGGGCAGATAATCGCGGAGCACGGCAGACCGTTATAGCACCGCTAGGGCGTACCTTGTAACACAGTGTTACTTAGTGATAATTGCGGCTATCTTCCGGGAGGTTCGGCGCGGGATCGCCCGGGAATCGGGCGCGCACGCCGAGGGGTTGATACCCGGATATGAAGCAGGTTCACCTCGTTGTTGGCGTGGTCACGATCGGCCTGGCGGCCGCCGCCGGCGCCTGGGGTGCGTGGTGCTGGTGGCAGGTGCGCGCGAGCGCCTGGTTCTGGCGTCTGCTGCGCGCCTCGCAGGTGGCGGTCGTGGTCGAGGCGGCGCTCGGAGGCGTGCTGCTCCTGATGCACCGCAAAGCGCCGGGATTGCACGATTTGTATGGGGTGCTGCCGCTGTTGGTCTCGTTCATCGCCGAGCAGCTGAAGATCTCCTCGGCCCAGATGGTCCTCGACCAGCGCGGGTTCGAGTCGGCCGCCGCGGTTGGGAAGCTGCCCGCCGAGGAGCAGCAGGAGATCGTGACCGCGATCTTGCAGCGCGAGATCGGGGTGATGGTGCTGGCGGCGCTGGTGAACGTCGTCTTGCTGGCGCGCGCCGCGATGACCGGCTGAGGCGCCGCGCTCAGCGCCCCACCCGAGGCGCGAAGTCGTGGTACTGGCCCTCGTACCAGAGCAGCGGCTCGCCCTCGCCCAGGCCCATGGCCACGACCTCGCCGATGGCGATCGTGTGATCGCCGCCGGCGATCAACTCTCTCAGCGAGCAGGCCACCCACGACAGCGCGCCGTCGATGATCGGCACATCCGCGTGATAGCGGTGACTCACCGCCTCGAGCTTCTCCGGCTCGGGCACCTTGGAAGCGAACACGCGGGCCACGTCCTCCTGCTCGGCGCTCAGCACGTTTACCCCGAACCGCCCCGACTCCCGGACGATGGCCAGCGTGCGGGCGTTGTTCTCGAAGCACACGAGTGCGAGCAGGGGATCCAGCGAAAGCGAGCACACCGCGTTGGCGGTCATGCCGCCGGAGCCGGCCGCCGCGGCGCTGGTGATCACCGCCACGCCGGTGGCGAACCGGCCGAAGACCTCCCGGAACAGCTCGGGATCAGGCTCGAGCGCCATCGGGCGGATCGTAGTGGCGGATATGGGGCCTCGCTCCGCTCGGCGTCCGTGGGGCCGGGCACCCCATCCGGTCCCTGGTGGGCAGCCGCGAGGCAGGTGGCTCCCGGGCGGGCGTGGGCGCCGAGACGACGTCGCTCGGGCGCAGTGCCCTCGCGGACCATACGAGTAACGACCCACGGGACGCCGTACAGACGTCACGCCAAGGACCCGGCGCCGGCCCCTCTGGTTGCCGCCTTGGGACGATCGCGATCTGGGGCTGAGGCGAACGTCGTGCCGACCGGCGCCGGGATTGTGCACAGCTTCGGCGCCCGCGTCCGGGGTCCTGCCTGTGGGAGCCGCGAGCCGGAACGGTGGCCGGGTCCTGTCGGCCGGTCCTTCCGTATGATCCGCCCCGAATGAGCCGACCCGCCAAGGTCTTCCTACTGGGCACGTTGTTCGCGGCGGCGGCCCTGACCACCGCGTGCGGGACCCAGAAGATCAGCGTCCCGGCATCCGATGCCGCGCTGCACCAGGGTGCCGTGCTGTTCAACCAGCGCTGCGGCGGCTGCCACACCCTGTCCTACGCCGCCACCCACGGCTCGGCCCAGAACGTGCGCACCGCGCAGTACAACAACGGCCCGAACTTCGACATCCGCTGCGAGCGGCCGGTGGCCCGGGTTCTCTACGCGATCCAGAACGGCGGCTTTTCGGGCGTGGTGATGCCGCAGAACATCGTGGTCGGCCAGCAGGCCATCGACGTCGCCGAATTCGTGGCCAAGTACGCCGGGCACAAGGCGCCGAAGATCCCCGGCGTGGTCCAGTGCAGCCAGACCCGGGTCGGCTCGATCGCAGAGGCGCTCGCCCCGGCGTCCTCGACGCCCACCAACACCGGTCCCAGCCCCCAGACCCTGACTGGGACCTCGACGACCAAGCAGCCGAGCTCCAAGAGCTCCAAGGGCAAGACCTCCCACAAGTAGGAGGGCCCTCCGTGCTCGACATCCAGATGATCCGCCGCGACCCGGACGCCGTGCGGGCGGCCCTCGCCCGGCGCGGCCCGACTGCCGCCGACGGGGTCGACCGGGTGCTCGAGCTCGACCAGCGCTGGCGCGAGATCCGCACCGCACTCGAGGAGCTCCAGGCCGAGCAGAACAAGGCCAGCCGCGGACGCAAGGGGCCGCCGAGCACCGAGGAGCGCGAGCAACTCGCCGCGATGGCCGCCCGCGGGCGCGAGCTGAGCGACCAGGAGGCGGCGGTGCGCGCGCAGCGCGACGGCCAGCTCGCCGCCCTGCCCAACCTGGTCGCGCCCGACGCGCCCGATGAGGACACCGTGCTGCGCGAGGTGGGCGAGGCGGGCCGGACCGGCCGCGATCACCTCGAGCTGGCCGGCCGCCGGATCGACATGGAGCGGGGCGCCCGCCTGTCCGGCTCGCGCTTCGCCTACCTGCGCGGAGACCTGGTCATGCTCGAGTTTGCGCTGGTCCAGTACGCGCTTCAGAAGCTCCGGGGCGAGGGCTTCGAGCCGGTGATTCCGCCCGTCCTCGTGCGCGAGCGCGCGTTGTACGGGACCGGCTTCCTCCCAGACACCGAGCAGCAGATCTACCGGCTGCCCGACGACGATCTGTACCTGGTCGGCACCTCCGAGGTAGCCCTGGCCTCACTGCACGACGACGAGATCCTGAGCGCGAGCGATCTCCCGCTCCGCTACGCCGGGTTCTCGACCTGCTTCCGGCGCGAGGCGGGAGCCGCCGGCAAGGACACCCGCGGGATCTTCCGCGTCCACCAGTTCGACAAGGTCGAGATGTTCAGCTTCGTCGAGCCCGATCAGGGGCCGGCCGAGCACGAACGGCTGCTGGCGGTGGAGGAGTCGATCCTCGGTGACCTCGAGATCCCCTACCGGGTCGTGGCGATCGCGGTCGACGACCTGGGCGCCTCGGCTGCTTCGAAGTTCGACTGCGAGGCCTGGCTGCCCGGGCAGGGCCGCTACCGCGAGCTCACCTCGACCTCCAACACGACCGACTACCAGGCCCGGCGGCTCGGCATCCGCTACCGGCCGGCCGAGGGCCGCCCCGAGCACGTCCACACCCTGAACGGAACCGCGGTCGCGGTGGGCCGCACGATCATCGCGCTGCTCGAGAACGGCCAGCAGGACGACGGGTCGGTGCGGCTGCCGGCGCCGCTGGCGGGCTTCGGCGCCCCCGAGCTCCTACCTCCCGCCCCGTAGGCGTAGCCACCTGGCCTGCGCCGCCCCGACCCACCCCGGGCCCGAGGGGTATTTTCCGCCATTGCCTGGGCGGGTTTCTGGTAGTGACGGATTCTGCCTCTGGGACGGGCAAGATCCGGAATTACCGCGTCGACCCTGCCGCCAATGGCGGAAAATGCACGTGAGGAGGCGGGGGCGGTCAGACTTAGCTGACGACGTGCAGCCGGCGCGGCTGCTGGTCCTCGAGGACCACGAGCGCAGCCCGGGGCGGACCGCAGGAGGCGACGCGGGCACGGAGGCGCACGCCGAAGGTGTTCCAGGGGCGGACGAACGCGCTCACCGGCTCGTCCGCTCCCGCGGCCGCGTCGGCCAGGGCGGCGGCGAACTTCGCCGGGCGACCCGCCTCGGCGTCGGCCGGGACGAGCAGCTGCACGACCGGGCGGTTGACCGCGCTGTCCTCGGTCACGCCGAGGAGCGTCTCGGCCCGCCACGACATCGCCTGGACGAGCAGCGAGCTGTCGATGACCAGGAACGCGTCGCGGTGGCTGGGAGCGATGTCCCGCCGCGTCTCCAGCATGACCCCCAGGCCGCACGATCGGCAAACGCGCGCCATCGGCGCGGGCGGTTGATCCCCCCGCGCGGACGCCGCGCAGTGGCCGCAGAACCAGGTGTATCCAACCGGTTCGGCGGCGGCCGACTGAACGAGTCTGAGTGCTGGACGTAGTTCTGGAATTCCCCTCATTGCCCCTGTGCGGATGCTAACTCTTGGGCTGGCGGAACGGAAGCGTCCGCCGAAGATTTGTGCAACTTGTAAGGCCCCTCGACGATCCTTGGGCCGATCTTGATGGTCCGACGGCCGGCTGGACGGATGGCCAGCCGTGGCCAACGGCGGACAATCCCGGCCCGCAAACCGGGGCCGGTAGTCCGGAAACGTGCAAATTGCGAGCTACCCACGTGAATTCCGTGCTCGAGCGATGGCGTCGGGTGTCGACACCCACGAGCAACGTATGACCTCCCTCTCTTCGCAGCCTCGATACCCACCTGTCCACGTGAGCGCTCACAAGATTGTCCCCGATCCCCCCACATGGGGGGTTCTGGGCACTCTTTGTGTGATCTAGGACGGATTTGCTGGACGAAGCTGTCCGAAATCGATCACCGTCGAGCTGGCCAGAACGCCCAAGCCGACGCCGCCGCCGGCCCGGCGCGCTACGCTAGCGCGGCCGAACGGAGAGGTGCCGGAGCGGTTGAACGGGCGCGACTGGAAATCGCGTAACGGGGGTTAACCTCGTTCGGGGGTTCGAATCCCCCCCTCTCCGTTGCCTGTGATGTCGCGGGAGAGTCGCCTCGGAGCCCGAGCCGATCGCCTCGAAGCCTGGGACGATCGCCTCCGGATCCCCAGGGAAGCCGGGGGCCGACCTAGCTCTGGGCCTCGGCGGCCGCGACCGCCCTGCAGGCAGGGCCCCGCTGGGTAACCGGGTCGCATTCCTTTTGCGTCGCGAGCGCGGTGGTCGTCGCGTGCCCGTCAATCGTGACGGTGATGATGCTGAGGTGGTGGATGACGACCGACAGCACGCCATCGGTGGTTGACACCGGTGTGGCCTTGCCCCTCGCGTCCCGTAGGGTCACCGTCGCGTCCCTGGGCAACACCGTCGTCCACGCCACGGCGTGGCCGGAGCTGTCGTACGCCTTGGGTGCGGCGAGTCCGTGAAGCTTGGCCTGGCCGACGGTGCTGCAGTCGGCGGCCAGGTCACCGGCGAAGCTCGGCGTGGCGATGCAGATCAGGTTGGCCCGGTCGTCCGTGACCACGTACCCGGTGCCTACGGGGGTTGCGATCGCTCGCGCATGGCGCGCGTCAAGCTTGGCGTCGGCGACGCCTTGGTCGCGCAGGACGGCGGTCAGGAACCCGCTGGCGTCAGTCGAAGCTTTGCCGAGCACCGGAAACGCTCGCGCCGGCTGGGATGACGAACTCCCGGTGAAGCCGACGAGAGCGACGGCAATAGCCGCGGCAGCGGCAATCCCACCCACGGCGAGCGCCAGAGCGTGCCGTGTGCTCACCGCCGGTCGGGGACGGCGAGGAAGTTGTCGCGCTGTGGAGGTCACGTCACTGTCTCCTTTACTTTCGGCGGGGCTCGCGCGATCGAGTTCCCGAGAGTTGCCTGCTACCTGGTGTGGTAGCAGGCAACTGGTTCGTCAGTAACTCCCGGCGAACCGGAAGAGACTCATCGTGAACCTGTTCGGGAGTGGTCGATCAGTACGAATGGCCCGCCAGGGCGCCAGTGTCGCCCTTGTCGGTGCTCACTACGGGCGTGCCGTAGGTCGTAGAACCCTGCCAGTACACACCCGACCCGGTCGCCGGGTTGCTATTGCAGCGCAGCGTGCCGCTGTAGCCGGACACCTCCACGCACACGTCGCCGTTTCGGCTGTAGTTGATCCCGTGGAGCTTGTAGATGTTGCCGGCTCGTGGCGCGTAGACCTGACGGCAGTTGCTGCAGCTCCAGTTCTGCACGGCGAGCGCCACGCCAGCCGCAACGGCAAGCGCCGCGCACGCCGCCGCCACCGTTGCGGCGAACGTTGTCACCCGCAGGCGGCGACTCAAGTGCATGACTCGCGTCGAACGACGGGGTTCAGACACTATTCCCTCCTTATTGTCGAGGCCCCGCGGCGCGCACTCTAGCTGCTGTCACCGGCGCGTACCCTCGCCAGAAGGTCACCCGTCTGACCCTGAGGTGCACTCGCGCTGTAACACTTCTTACAACGCACTCCTGAGCCTCGGAGCGCTGTAACGCCTGTTACAAGTCGCTCAGATCTGCCACGCGCCATCGCGCAGCAGCGGCACCTCGCCGCCACGGCGCTCGATTCCGGTCACCGCCACATCGGTCGAGCCGATCATGAAATCGATGTGGAGCTCCGAGCGGTTGATCCGCGCGTGGTCCTCCTCGCCGACGGTGAAGTCGAGGCCCTCCCCGAGCGCGATGTGGCTGGCCGCGTTCTCGTCCAGCAAGGTGTCGAAGAACACGGTGTCGAGATGACCGACGCGGCTCTCGCGGTCGACCAGCGCGACCTCGCCGAGCCGGGCGGCGCCCGCGTCCCGGTGGGTCAGCGCGCGCAGCGTGTCTGCGCCCTGGTCGGCCTCGATGTCGACCGCGCGGCCGCGCTCGAAGCGCACGCGCAGCCCGCTCACCATCGCGCCCGAAACGAACAACGGCTTGGTCGAGCGCACGTGACCGTGGGTCCGTTCGGGATCCGGCGTGGTGAACAGCTCCTCGGTCGGGAGGTTGGGGGCGTGGACTATGCCGTCGACGGTCGAGATCCGGGCGCAATGCCAGCGCGCGGTCGGAAGCAGTCCCACGGTGAGATCGGTCCCGGGGCCTTCGAAGCGCACGGCGTCCAAGCGGAGCTTGTCGAGCTTGCCGGCCACGGCGAGCAGGGCGTCCATGCGGTCCTCCCACGCCTGAACCGGATCGGGCTCGTCGACCCGGCAGATGTGGGCGATCTCTCCCCACAGCCGGGTGAGCGCCTCATCCGGAGCGAGCTCCGGATGGACCAGCTCGGCCCACGACGCGGTCGGGCATGGCGCCGCGGTCCAGTTTGTCGTGCGCTGGTTGACGATCTCGATCGACTCGCGCACGCGCGGGAGGAGGTCCTGACCGAGCAGCGCGGGGTCGATCCCATCCATGATCCGGGGGGCGACCGGTCCGGTCAGCGCGATCACCGCGCACCGGTTCTCGCCCAGGGCGCGCATCCGCTCTCCGTACCACGGCGGGACGAAGCTCAGAGTGTCGGGGGAGGCGTGCATCATGCGCGCGTGCTTGATGTGGATGTCGAACACGGCCAGATCGACGAACTTGGCGCCGGCCTGGTAGGCCGCCTCGGCGATTGCGCGGGCCAGCGGCTCCTTGCCGGGCTCCGAGCCGATCGACACGATCTGCCCGGGTTGCACGTTGGCGCCAAAGCGGACGATTAGGTCGGCCAGGGCGTGGATGCGGGCCTGGGTGCCGTCGGCGGTCATCGGTCCCGATCAGGATGCCACCCTGGGCCGCTGCACGCATCGGCAACGATCCGCGCCCCGACCGCCTAGCCTCAGACCTCGGCGGGCGATTAGAGTCGCACGCGTGACGGGGCACCTGCGCCACCTCGATACCGACCGGGCCGCGACGCTCGCAGCGCTCTGCGAGACGATCGTGCCGGGGTCGGCCTGCGTGGAGCCCGTCGTCTACGTCGACGCGCTGATGTCGGCGATGTCAGAACCCGAGCGCGAGGCGGTCAAGCAGTCGATCGACGCCCTGGCCGAGGCCGCGCCCGGCGGCGCCGACGCCCTGCGCGAGCACGCCTTCACACCCGCCTTCCTCCAGGTCCGCGCCCTGGCCATCGAGGCCTACTACAGCGACTTCAAGGCGCCCGGCGCCCCCGGCCCGAGCGCGTATCACGAGATCGACTTTTACTCGCCGCTGGCCATGCGGATCGACAAGGACTGGTCCTACCTGGGGGTCGGCGGATGAGCTCCTCCGACGAGCGCTTCGAGGTGATCGTGGTCGGCTCCGGCGCCGGTGGCGGCGTGGTCGCGGGTGAGCTCGCTGAGCGCGGTCGAAGTGTCCTGCTCCTCGAGGCCGGTGGGCACTACACCGCGGCGGACTTCACGCGTTGGGAGAGCCGGGCGGGTCACGACTTCTGGTGGCCGATCCGTTTCGCCTTCCCGGCATCCGACGGGCCCGCCGCCGCGCTCGGCCCGGTCACCCTCATCGGTGGGCGCTGCGTCGGCGGCAGCACCGTGATCAACACCAAGGTGGCGCTCCGGGCCTCCCACCGCGAGCTCGACAAGTGGCACGCCGCCACCGGAGTCGGTCTCACGCGCGAGGACCTCGATCCCTATTACGAGCGGGTCGAGCGCTACCTCGGGGTACGTGAGCGCACCGACGACTGGGACCTCAAGCCGTGCGTGCAGACGGCCAAGCGGGGTTTCGCGGCGGTGGGAGCGAACCTCGAGCCGACCCGCGCGTATACGGATCACAACTGCATGCAGTGTGGCTCCTGCCTGCAGGGCTGCCCGACCAACGCCGGCAAGTCCACGCTGAACACCTACATCCACCGCAACTGGCTGGGCGGGCACCTGACCCTGCGACCGAACTCGCTGGTGCGGCGCGTGATGATCGAGAACGGAGAGGCGACCGGGGTCGAGTACCTCGACGCCGCCACCGGCGAGACCCGGCTCGTCCACGCCGACGCCGTGGTCGTCGCCTGCGGCTCGCTGTCCACGCCTCAGCTCCTCATGCGCTCGGGGGTCGAGAACCCGAACATCGGCAAGCACCTCGGCCTGCACCCCGCCCAGTTCGTGTTCGGCCTGTTCGACGAGCCTCAGGACGCCCACATGGTCGCGCCGATCAGCTCGCACTGCTTCGATTTCGCGGCGGACGAGGACGGAGGGTTCGCGGTCGAGGCGGTGACCGTCCAGGACCCGATCGGGTTCACCGTCAGCCTGTGCGACGAGAACGGCCCGATGTGGGGCGAGCCGCTGGTGGCGGCGGCGCGCAAGTACCGTCGCTGGGTCGGGCTGCTCAACATGGCCAACGACGACAACCACGCAGGCGTCGAGCTCGACGAAACCGGACGCGAACGCTTCTCCTGCGATTTCCAGCCGGCCGAGCTCGATCGGATCAACGCCGCCCGGGCCTTCTCCACCCGGGTGCTCGAGGCTGCCGGCGCGAGCCAGATCCTGTGGTCTGGCCTGGCCACCACCCACATGCAGGGCAGCTGCCGGATGGGCGCCGACCCGTCCCGGAGCGTCGTCGACCGCGACTGCCAGTCCCATGAGGTCGCACGCCTCTACGTGGGCGACAGCTCGCTGCACGCCCGCACGCTCTCAGTGAACCCGTCGCTGACCATCATGGCGCTGGCCACCCGGCTGGCCGAGCACCTCGACTCGGGCGCCGGCGGCCAGCTCCGGGCCTCCGGGCGCGAGCAGCTCGTGGCATGACATCGAGTGCGGCCCGCGCCTACTGGCTCGGTTAGCCGGTGTTCGCGACCATGCGCTCCGAGAGCTCCCACAGACGGGCGGCGTTCTCCGGATCGAGCGCGTACGGCGCCACCCCGCTCGCCGTCTCCGGCGTGAAATCGGGCGGCAGCACCTGTGCCTGGTTGCAGTCCTCGAAGTAGCGGCCGCCGATGCCGTCGAGCTGGTGCGAGGTGGCGACGAGCACCGATGTCGCGGCGCCCTGCTCACGGGTCTTGAAGCCGAACCCTCCGGACCGCTGCTGGCGCTCGCGGACCTGGGACCAGACCCGCTCCAGCACGTCGGGGCTCATGTGCCTGCTGAGGTTCGTCTCGTAGATCGCGCCCGGATGCACGGCGTTGGCCGTGATGCCCTCGGGGGACCACCGCCGGTGCGCTTCGACGGCAAGCAGAACGTTTGCCGTCTTCGACTGCCCATACGCGAGCCAGGGGTCATATGGCCGCTGGTCGAAGTGAACGTCGTCGAACACGATCGGCGAGCGCAGATGGCCGCGCGAGCTGAGCGACACGATCCGTGCCTCGGCGTCGCCATCCGCACCGGCGGCGAGCGCGTCGTGGAGCCCCGTCGTGAGGGCGAAGTGGCCAACGTGGTTGGTCGCGAACTGGAGCTCCCAACCGCGGTCGGTCAGTTCGGGCGTTGCCAGAGCCATTACGCCGGCGTTGTTGATGAGCAAGTGCAGCGGCCCCTCCCACGCGACGACGAACGCGCGGACCGAGCCGAGGTCGGCAAGATCGAGCCTGCCCACCCGGACTGCCTGGTTGCCGGTCGAGTCGCGGATATCGACGGCGGCTCGCTCGCCAGCCGCCGTGTCACGCACGGCGAGCATGACCTCTGCGCCCGCGGCGGCGAGCGCACGCGCGGTCTCGATGCCGATGCCCGATGAGGCGCCGGTGACGATCGTGCGCCGGCCGGAGAGATCGACGCCCTCGACGACGTCCCAGATCGTCGACTCGGCGCCAAAGCCTGTGTGAATCATGGTGTTCTCAGTCATGCGATCAGTGTCGTCCGGGTCGGCCGCGCGCACCAGAGATCTCCTGATCCTGGTAGCGACACCCCCAGGCTGCTCGGGGCCTGGCGTCGTATCGTTGGTTCCGGATGCCAGCGAAGAGCGTGATCGGCGAGTATCTCCGAGCGCGGCGCGACCTCGTCCGGCCCGAAGACGTCGGCTTTCGGGACCTCGGGCGCCGCCGCACGCCCGGCCTGCGACGCGAAGAGGTGGCGATGCTCGCCGGCGTAAGCGCCGACTACTACATCCGTCTCGAGCAGGGCCGTGATCAGCATCCCTCGCCGCAGGTGCTCGATGCCCTCGCGCGAGCCTTGCAACTGGACGAGGACGCCACCGCCTATCTTCATGGTCTCGCGCAGCCGTCGACGCCACGACGGCGTCGGAGCACCCGGCCAGAGCGCGCTCCGGCTGCGATCACGGAGCTGATCATGTCGTGGCCGACCACCCCGGCGTACGTCTTCGGTCGCTACCTCGATGTGCTTGCGGCCAACCCGCTGGCCACCGCGCTCGCGCCGTGGTTCACGGCCGGCGAGAACCTGGTCAAGGGAGCGTTCCTCGACCCGCGGCGGCGCGAGCTGCGGCCCGACTGGGAGCGGTCGCTCCCCGGCACGGTCGCCGCCCTGCGCGCCAGCGTCGGCCCCGACGTCGACGATCCCCGGCTGGCCGAGCTCGTCGGCGAGCTCTCACTGCGCAGCCAGAAGTTCCGGGAGCTGTGGGCGCGTCACGATGCGCGGCCCAAGGGCAGCGGGACGTCGGTGATGCAGCACCCGCAGGTCGGCCGTCTCGAACTCTCGTACACCAAGCTGCCAATCCCCGACACCGACCGCCAGACCCTGTCGATCTACCACGCCGCGCCGGGCAGCCCCAGCGAGCGGGCGCTCGCCCTGCTGGCCACGACGACCGTCCCCGAGCGCGAACCCGAGCGGACGCTCAGGGGCTGATCCACCTCGGTGCGATGATCTTGGAATGAGCGGACGAGACGACGAGAGCTTTGAGAAGAAGGTTCGCGCGATCGCGACTGAGCTGAGCCGCTCAGTCGAGCGTGCGGTAGCCAGCATCGATCTGGACGGGATCGCGCGGCAGGTCGAGCTGGGTGGTGAGCGCCTGAGGGAGCTCGCCGACTCGACCGGGCGGTGGATCAGCGACACACTCAGCGATTCCGAGGCCGACCATGCGGCCCAGGTGCGCGACCCGGAATCTGATGCAGCGGCGCTCCCCGGAGCGGGTCCGCATCCGCTTGACGTTCCCAGCGAGGAACAGGGGCGCGCGCTCAGCGCCCTCGACTCGGGGCGCTGGAGGGTGCAGCCCGGGACCGACGTACTCCTCGCCGAGGGCGACGAGGCGAGCCCGACCGATCCCGGCGGGCTGGTCGGCGAGTTGCGCGCTCGTGACTGGATCGCCGCTAACGGCGAGGTCACGCTGGTTGGCCGCGAAGCGCTGAAGCGCTGGTCACAGGCCTCGGTCGGCACTGAAAACGGACATTGAGAACCGGCCGCCTGCCCCCAGTCGCTGTCCGATGAGCGCTCCGGTGAGTCTGTTCACGAACCCCCGACCGGTCAACGCCCTGGCCGACCTGCTGGCCAACGTCTGGCAGCTCGGCTACGTCACCACGGATCTTGACCGGGCGACCGAATTCATGGCTGAGCAATTCGGGCTGACCCACTGCCGCCGGCTGCCCTCCGACACGGCCACGTTCCTGGCCGGCCAGGATCCGGTTCCGTGGGAGATCAAGGCCGCCATGGGTGCTCGCGGCGGTCTGATCGTCGAGCTGATCGAGCCGGTGGCCGGCGAGATCGACTTCTACACCGAGGTGCTGCCCGATGACGGCGAGTTCGCGGTTCGCCTGCACCACATCGCGACCTACACCGAGACCGGGGAATCCGAGTGGGAGCGAGTCGAAGCCCTGCTGGGCAAATCGGGCCTGCGGGTCGACTACACGGTGCTGATCCCGAACCGGGTCCGCGCCGGCTACGTCGACACCCGAGCCGAGCTCGGCCACTGGCTCGAGATCTGCCAGCTCCAGCGCGAGGACATCGAGTTCTTCACCGGGCTGGTCGCCGAGAGCGCGTAGCCGGACGCCCGAGCGCCCCCTGAAACTGGCGGGAAAGCGACAAGCGCGTCATGCTGTGCGCGACGCGTACCCCCAAGGAGGAGAGCATGGGCGAGACGAACCTCACCGGGCTGATGATGGACGACTATCCGCTGTCGCTGACCGCGATCGTGGAGCGCGCCGAGTTGCTCACGCCGGGCCGGCAGGTCATCTACCGGCGGCCGGACGGCCGCGTTCACCGCACGACGATGGGCGACTGCGCGCGCCGCGCCCGCCATTTGGCCTCAGCGCTGGCGGAGCTCGGGATCAAGCCGGGCGACCGGGTGGGCACCCTGATGTGGAATCAGCCCGAGCACCTCGAGGCCTATTACGGCGTGCCCTCGATGGGCGCCGTGGTCCACACCCTCAACCCGCGCCTGCATCCCGACGAGCTCGGCTTCATCGCCGGCGACGCCGAGGACCGAGCACTGGTCGTCGACGAGTCGCTGCTCGGCGTGCTCGACTCCTTCCGGGACGCCTACAGCTTCGAGCACGTGATCGTCGTTTCGCACTCGGGCGATAAGCCCGACGGGACGGTTGACTACGAGTCGTTGATCGACGGGGCCGACGCCATGAGCTGGCCGGCTCCGGACGAACGGCGGGCCTGCGCGATCTGTTACACCTCGGGCACGACGGGCCGGCCGAAGGGCGTTCTGTACTCCCACCGCGCGCTGGTCCTGCACTCGTTCATGGCCGCGCTGCCCGA
>JAFAWR010000018.1 GCA_019241635.1 Solirubrobacterales bacterium | reverse complement strand
GCCAATGCCGCGCTCGAGGGCACCGAGTGGGCCGATCGCCCCGTCGAGGACGTCCTCAAGAACCTCAGCTCGGTTCCCTCCGACAAGCAGGGTGCCGTCCGCAACAACGCCGGCGGCCACTACAACCACTCGCTGTTCTGGGAGTGGATGTCGCCCGACGGCGGCGGCGAGCCCGACGGCGACCTGCGCTCGGCGTTGGACTCCGCGTTCGGCTCCTTCGACGAGTTCAAGGCCCAGTTCAAGGACGCCGGCGTCAAGCGCTTCGGCTCCGGCTGGTCGTGGCTCGTCCATGACGGCTCGGGCCTGGCGATCGTCTCGACGGCCAACCAGGACAACCCGATCTCAGACGGCAAGACCCCGCTGCTGGGCGTCGACGTGTGGGAGCACGCCTACTACCTCACCTACCAGAACCGGCGCCCGGACTACATCGACGCGTGGTGGAACGTCGTCAACTGGTCCAAGGTGGCGGAGGGATTCAAGAAGGTTTCTTAGGGGCCTCGCTTCGCTCGGCGTCCCTGGGGCCTGGTGCCCCGTCCGGACACGGATCGCGACCGCCGGGGCATGGATGCCCGGCGGAACGGCCCCATGGATGCCGGCGGAGCCGGCCCACAATCGGACTCGGAGGGTGCAAAACGCGCCAAAGTCCCGAGCCGCCGATCGCTTTGCGCACATAAGCGTCTCCACGGCGCTTATGTGGGGTTTTCGCGTCGCGGCGGGGCGGTTTGACGCGAAATGCACGCGGGCCAACCGGCCCGAGCCGGCTTAGGCGCGAGTGAACCGGCGGCCGGCGACGGGCGAGTCGGCTTCGTCCAGCTGAGCCGCCGCCGCCTCCATCGCGGCCAGGCGCTCGGGTGTCATCGCGGTGGCGTCCTCGTTCTCGGAGAGCCATTCGCGCGCCTCGGCGGCCTGGTCCTCGTCGCGGACCACGCGCTTGCCGGCCGCGTAGTAGCGGTCGATCTCGGCGAACAGCTCGTCGACCAGGTGCTCGGTCGGGACCTTCTTGAGCGGCTCGCCGCGTGAGTAGATCATGCCCATGTCCTTGGCGCCGGTGATCCCGAAGTCGGCGTGGCGGGCCTCGCCGATTCCGTTGACCGCGCAGCCGAGCACGGAGACCTCGATCGGGTCGTCATAGGCCTCGAGGCGTCGCTCGACCTCGGCGACCACGGAGTCCATGTCGAACTGCAGGCGCCCGCAGGTCGGACAGGCGATCAGCACGGGTCCCCGCTCGCGGAGCTTCAAGGCCTTGAGGATCTCCCAGGCCACCTTGACCTCCTCCTCGGCGTGGAAGGTCGAGAGCGAGATACGGATCGTGTCGCCGATGCCGTCGGCGAGCAGCGTGCCCAGGCCGACCGCGGACTTCAGCGAGCCAGACCACTTGGTCCCGGCCTCGGTGACCCCGAGGTGGATCGGATAGGGAATTCGCTCGGCGAGCAGGCGGTTCGAGGCGATCGTGTTGGGCACGCTGGTCGACTTCATCGAGACCTTGAAGTTCGTGAAGTCCAGGCGCTCCATCAGCTCGACGAACTCGACCGCCGCGGTGACCAGGGCCTCGACGGGGTTCTCGAACTCCAGATCGTGAAGGTGCTTCGGGAGGGAACCCGAGTTGACGCCGATCCGCAGCGGCGTGCCGAGCTCCTTGGCGCGGGCTGTGACCAGCGCCACCTTGTCGGGTCCGCCGATGTTGCCGGGGTTCAGCCGGACGCAGTGGGCGCCGGCGTCGAGCGCCTTGATCGCCAGCGTGTAGTTGAAGTGGATGTCGGCGATCACCGGGATGGGCGAGTCCCTGACGATCGTCCTCAGCGCTTCGACGTCCTTTTCGCGCGGGACCGCGCAGCGGACGATGTCCGCGCCGGCCTCGGCCACGCGGTGGATCTGGGCCATGGTGGCGGTCAGGTCGGCGGTCTCGGTCTTGGTCATCGTCTGGACGGCGACAGGCGCGCCGCCGCCGATCGGGACGCCGCCCACGTGAATCTGGCGCTCTGAGGCCATGGGTTTGAGTGTAGAGCCGGTCCCGCGGTGCCATGTGAACGCCTGGGTCGGGCCTCACGCCCCCGCCCCACCCCAGCCGCCCCGGGGGACGAAAATTCCATCATTCCAGCCCGGCGTCTCGGCTGGTGACGGATCATTCGTCTCTGAGACGAACGATCCGTCAGAAACGGTGGAGCGGTGACCGTAATGCTGGAAATTTCGTCGTGGGCGGAGCGCGGGCGGGTGGCAGGTTGCAGACGGCGTCCGGTGGCGCAACTTCGGGGCGGCCAGGTAGTTGCAACCCCCGTGCCCATGATCAGACGCATCCTCCCCCTCGCCGCCGCCCTGCTGAGCGTCGCGGCGCTGCTGAGCCTCGCCGGCTCGGCCACCGCTTCGGTGACCCAGGAATCGATCTTCCAGGACGACAACCAGCTCAAGGCCAACCCGAACGGGACGATGCAGACGCTGCGCGACCTCGGCGTCCAGCGGGTTCGGGTCAACCTGACCTGGGACACGGTGGCGCCGTCGCCCAACTCCAGCCGGCGGCCGAAGAACTTCAACGCGATCGATCCGGCCGCCTACCCGGCCGGGGGCTGGGCACCCTACGACGCGATCGTGCGGGCCGGCGAGACCTATGGCGTCGGGATCGACTTCACGATCAACGGCCCCGCCCCGTTCTGGGCGGCGGGCTCGGGTGCGCCACGCGGCACGACGGGGGACTTCCGGGCGGCGTGGCAGCCCTCGGCCAGGGAGTTCGGCTACTTCGTTCGCGCCGTCGGCACGCGTTACAGCGGGTCCTACAGGCCGCGGGGCTCCTCGACCGCGTTTCCCCGCGTCAGCTTCTGGTCGATCTGGAACGAGCCGAACTACGGCTTTGACATCGCCCCGCAGGGGATCGGCGCACACCAGTCGATCCCCAACAGCCCCCACATCTATCGCACCCTCGTGGATGCCGCGTGGAGCTCGCTGCGGACCACCGGCCACAGCACCCGGACCGACCGGATCCTGTTCGGCGAGGTGACGCCGCACGGCGAGAACGCGTTCGGGGTGTTCTCCGACATGAAGCCGCTGGTCTTCCTGCGCTCGCTGTATTGCGTCGACTCGGGCTACCACGAGCTGCGCGGCTCGCTCGCCGTGGCCGAGGGCTGCCCGGCCACGGCGGCCGGGTCACGCAGCTTCCGCGTTCAGAACCCGGCCCTGTTCAGCGCCAGCGGGTTCGCCGACCACCCCTACGAGGAAGCTTCGCCGCCGAACGAGCCGACGCACCTGTGCGGGACCAAGCTGTGCGTCGGGCCGCCGAGCGACCCCGACTTCGCCGACCTGCCGCAGGTACCGCGGCTCGAGCAGACGCTCGACCGGCTGAACGGCATCTACGGCTCACGCACCCGGTTGCCGGTGTGGAGCACCGAATACGGGTTCCGGACCAAGCCGCCCGATCCGAATCTGGGGGTCAGCCAGAGCGCTGCTGCCCTATACATGAACTGGGCGGAGTACCTGAGCTACCGCCAGACCCGGCTCTACAGCTACTCCCAGTACCAGCTGCTCGACTCGCCGCCGCCCGCGTCCTTCGACACCGGACTCGAGAACCCGAACGGCAGCCACAAGCCGGGCTACGACGCCTACCGAGTGCCGCTGTTCCTCCCGACCACCAGCACGCGGGCCGGCCGGAAGATCGAGATCTGGGGTGGCGTGCGCCCCGCCGGATATGCCTGGCTCGACACCGGCATGGCGCAGAGCGCCGAGATCGAGTTCCAGCACGGGTCGAGCGGGCCGTGGCAGACCATCGACACCGTGTCGATCACGAACCCCAGGGGATACATCGACGTGCACCTGGCGCTGCCGGCGAGTGGCAACATGCGGCTGGCCTGGTCCTACCCGGCCGGCGACCGGCTGCTCGGGAGCGGAACGGTCTACAGCCGGACGGTGAGCGTCACGGTCAGGTAGCGCTCGGGCCGCCCGCGCCCGGGTCATCGGGTGCCCCCGGGCCGCCGGGTGTCGGGCCACCGGCGCCCGGGTCACCGGATCCGCCGGGGCCACGCGGGCCACCGGGTGCGCCGGGCCCACCTGGGCCACCGGGTCCGGGCGGGTTGCGGCGGTTGCGGAGCGCGAGGGCACCAAACGTGATGGCTGCCAGCGCGAGCACCACGATCACGACGATCAGCCAGGTCGGTAGGAACGAGCCCCCCGAGCTCGATGAGCTGGCCGGCGTGGTACTGGCGCCCGGCTTCGAGAGCTGGGTGAACAGCTGGCGCTCGATCACGTCGAAGCAGTCGGTGTACTCCCGGACGTCGGCCGGCATCTGTGCGAGCGCCGTCCGCAGCACCTGCGAGGAGTACGCCTGGGTGAGCTTGCCGTGGTCGTTGCAATCGGTGATCGCCTGGGAGGCGCTGCCCGACGCCGCCAAGGCCAGCGACGTCCCACCCAGCGCCAGAGCGCAGGCCAGTGCCAGGACGGTGATGGCCCGTCGAGTCATCGCACAAGCTTATGGGGAAACGCCGTCATAGAGCCGCTTCAGGCGCTCGTAGTACCCATCTTCGCCATGCCGACCGCGGGCCCGGGCGATCCCCGCCTTGCCGCGCTGCGCGCGCAGGCCGGGGTTGCACCAGAGCTCGGAGAGGGCGGCGGTCCAGGCGGCCGGCTCGGTCGCCGGGAGCGCCGCCTCGGCGCCCACCACCTCCGGCAGGCCCCCGCGATCCGAGGCCAGCACGGGCACGCCCGCGGCGAGCGCCTCGAGCACCGAATACGGGCAGGGCTCCTCCCAGCGCGAGGGGGCCAGGACGATCGCGGAGCGGCGGCGGAGCTTGGCCAGCTCGCCCGGTGCAACCCGACCGGCGAAGCGCACGTCGCCACCCGCGGCCAGCCCGCGCAGGCGCGCCTCATCGGGGCCGGCGCCGGCGATCACCAGGGGGACGCCGGCGTCGCGCGCGGCGGTGATCGCCGTGTCGAATCCCTTCTCCTCGGACAGGCGGCCGGCGGCGAGAGCGAACTCGCCCTCAGCGGCGACGGAGTCCGCGGCGAAATCCTCATCGGGCATGAAATTGGGCAACGTGGCGGTTAACGAGGACGGCAGACCCAAGTCGCGCAGATGCCGAGCCAGCGCCTCGCTCACCGCGACGAACTGGTCGACGTGCTCGAACAGCCTGGGCTGCTGGCGACGCAGCCCGGCGCCGTAGACGGCCGCCTCGGCCAGGGAGCCGCGGCAGCGCAGTCGCACCCCCGGACGGGTGTAAGCGCGGTGGCAGCGAAAGCACGGCGCGCCGTCGCGATAGGCGATCCCGATCGCGCAGAACAGCCGGTAGTTGTGGAGGTGAAGCACCGTGCGGGCCCCGGCCTCGCGGGCGGCGGCGAGCGCGCGCCAGCCGAACAGCGGGTGGAGGTTGTG
>JAFAWR010000352.1 GCA_019241635.1 Solirubrobacterales bacterium | reverse complement strand
TCGGCCCAGGTGCCGCGATGAAAGCGTGGCGCGTCCCAGTAGCCGAGCACTTCATCCCCGGCTCGGAAGCGCGTCGCCTCCGGACCCGTCCCCTCGACCACGCCGGCAAAGTCGAAGCCGGGCACGAGCGGGTAGGCGTAATCGCCGCCGGGATAGCGCCCGGTCGCCACGCGCACGTCGATCGGGTTGATCGAGGAGGCGAGGACCCGCACCAGGAGCTCCTCGGCCGCCGGCCGGGGCACGGGCAGGTGGGTCAGCGCCAGCTCTCCGCCGGGCTGCGCGAGCGCCAACGCCCGCATCACACGCGCTGAATCAGCGTCGCCGTCCCCAGGCCGCCGCCGCAGCACATGGTGACCAGGCCAAGCTCCTTGTCCTCGTCCTCCAGCGCGTGCAGGAGCGTGGTCACCAAACGCGCCCCGGTGGAACCGAGCGGATGGCCGAGCGCGATCGCGCCACCGCGCGGGTTTACACGGTCCATGTCGGGGCCGTGCTCGCGCTCCCAGGCCAGCACGACCGAGGCGAACGCCTCATTGATCTCGATCAGATCGAGGTCGCCGATGGCCAGGCGGTTGCGCGCCAGGATCCGCTCGGTGGCCGGGATTGGTCCGGTCAGCATCGTCACCGGGTCGACGCCGAGCACGACCTGGTCGACGACGTGGGCGCGCGGCGTGAGGCCGAGCGCGTCGGCTTTCTCCGGACTCGCAAGCAGCACCGCCGCGGCGCCGTCGGACACCTGCGAGGAGTTGCCGGCGGTGATCTTGCCGTCGGGCTTGAACGCCGGCTTCAGCGAACCGAGCCTCTCCAGCGTCGTGTCGGCGCGAATCCCCTGATCGCTCGCTACGACGTGGCAATTGACCTGGATCGGCAGGATCTCGCGCTCGAACTTGCCCTCGGCGCGAGCGGCCTCGGCACGCTGGTGGGAGCGCAGCGACAGCTCGTCCATCTCCTCGCGGCTGACGCCCCAGCGGTCGGCGATCATCTCGGCGCCGATGCCCTGGGGCACGAGGTTGTAGCGCTCGAGCAGCTCGGGCGCGAAGGCGCGCCCCCACTGCTGCTGTGCCCCCTCCTGCACCGGGAACCCGACTCGCCCCATGTGCTCGACGCCGCCGGCCACGACCAGCTCGTCCACGCCGGCGGCGATCCGCAGTGCGCCGAAGTGGATGGCCTGCTGGCCCGAGCCACAGCGGATGTCGACCGTGGTGGCGCCGGCGGTCTCGGCCAGCCCCTTCTGCAGCCATGCGCTGCGCGTGATCCCGCCGGACTGCTCGGCGATCTGGTACGCACAGCCGGCGATCACGTTGTCGACTTCGGAGGAGTCGACGCCGGTGCGGGCGAGCACGCCCTCGAAGCACTGTCCGAGCAGGTCGGCCGGATGGATCTCGCTGAAGACGCCCTTCTCCGGATGGCCGCGCCCCACCGGCGTGCGGACAGCCTCGACGATCAGCACTTCGCGCATGAGAGTCGACGCTCCCAAAGCGGGGCGCGGCGCGCCATAGCCCCGGCGACAGAGATCGGCCGTGCGTCGTGTGTCCGCCTACAAACTCGATCGGTCCACAATGGTCAGACCGCGCCATGAGGATCGTCGACGCCCAGCTGCACGAGCCCTCGGTGTGGGGCGATTGGGAGTGGGCGGATCGGCGGCTGCGGTGGGAGCTGATGCTCGAGCTACAGCTCGGCCAGATGAACGCGGTGGGCGTCGACGCCGCTCTGCTGTTCGCGATCGACCTCGACTGGGCTCGCTTCGCCGCGGCGCGGCATCCCGGGAGATTCGCGGTCGTGCCGATGTTCGCCGCGGTGCCCGGGCTCCACGTGCTGGACGCCGGCGCACCGGACATCGAGCGGATCGTCGAGGAGCTGTCGGCAGAGTCCGGCGTGGTGGCGGTCCGGATCGTCCGGACGGTGCCGAAGCCGGACGGTGGCGCGGTGCTCGCGCCGGCCGAGGCCTTCGATCGCCTGGCCGCCGCCTGCGCGCGAGCGGCGCTGCCGTTGTTCATGTCGACCGTCGGCGACCTGGCAACCCCTGGGCGCCTCGCGGCCCGCCACGCCGAGCTCACCGTGATCGTCGATCACCTGGGCTTACCTCAGCCGCCGAGCTACCGACGCGACACGACGCCGTTCGCACAGTTGCCGAAGCTGCTGGCGCTGGCCGATCACCCGAACGTGGTCGTGAAATGCTCCGGCGCCCCGACGCTGTCGCGCGAGGGCTACCCATTCGCCGATCTGTGGCCGCACCTACGCCGGGTGATCGGCGCGTTCGGAGTCGAGCGGGTGATGTGGGGGTCGGACTTCTCGCGCGTGCTCGGGCGGGCCGGATTCCATCTGCGGCTCCCCCGGGGCGAGGAGCCCTACGAGGGCAAGCACACCTACGCCGAGGCGCTCCACTACGTGCGCGACACCGACCAGCTCACCCCGGCTGAGAAGGCGGCGATCCTCGGAGAGACGGTACAGGCCCTGCTGCACTGGCCAGGGCCGCGGTGACCTCACGAAACGCGACGCGGGGGTCGCCCGAAGTGATCGGGCGCGCGATCAAGTGCTCTAGCCCGGCGCTCCGGTAGCGCGCGAGCAGCGGCCCGAGGTCGTCGTCCGTGCTCCCGTACCAGCCGACGGTCATCAGCAGCTCGTCGCTGAGCGCGGCTGCCAGCGCCTCCGGCCCGTGCTGCGCGGCCGCGTGCGCGGCGCTCGTTGCCGCGGGGTCGGGCGCCTGAGACGCGATGTGATTGGCGTAGTACTTCCAGAACTCCGCCACCTCGCTGGCCAGGGCTCGCCGCGCATCGCGCCGGTCCGGCGCGAT
>JAFAWR010000322.1 GCA_019241635.1 Solirubrobacterales bacterium | reverse complement strand
GCAGCAGCGGGTGCAGTCGGAGGCCGCGTACCGGCATCAGTCGCGGATGCTTGAGGAACTGCTGGCGGGGAGGCGCGCTGTCGATGCCGAACTCGAGCGCTGGCTGACGCGCCCCGGCGTCGCCTCCACCGAGCCGCGCGTGATCCTCGTCGCCGCTGCCGACCCCGCCTCGGAGCGATGGCGCTGGCTCCGGCTCGCCCGCGCGGCGGCGGCAGAGCGCGGGCTGGTCGGCACGTTTGCGGGCCGGGTCGTCGTGATCGTTCCCGGGGATGACGCCGACGCGACAGCTGAGCGCTGGAGCGAGGTGATGCGCAGCGCGGGCGCCTCGTCGCCGACGATCGGCGCCGCAAAAAGCCACAGCGGGATCCTCGGCGTCCCGGCCGCCTATCGAGATGCGCACGGTGCGCTGAGCCTGCTCCTGGCCATGGACCGGCACGGCCATCGCGCGACGACGGCGCAACTCGGCGTGCTCGGGCACATGCTCGGTGATCCGGGGCGTGCCGAGCTTCCCCGCTTCATCGAGAGCACGCTCGGCCCGCTGATCACCCACGACGCGGGCAGCAGGAGCCCGCTGCTGCCAGTGCTCGCTGCGTTCTTCGAGGAGTCCGGGCATCTCGGCCACACCGCCGGTCGGCTCAAGGTGCACATCAACACGCTGTATCTCCGGCTCGAGCGGCTCGACGAGCTCCTCGGCGAGGACTGGCGCACCCCTGACCGGCTCCTCGAGCTGCATCTCGCCACACGACTGCGCGCCCTGGACCGTGCCCTTGAGGGTCAGCAGTCCGATCCCGCGAGCCCGAGTTCGCCGCTGCCGAGCGAGGCGAAGTAGCCGTCCGTCTCGCCGACGGTGACGCTGCCGATCTCCGGCGGCGTCCAGCGCGGGCGGCGCGTACGCGTACGGCGATCGCGTCGGCGCTGCACCCGTGGACGCGCATCCGCGCCCGCCGGCGTCAGGCTCGCCGGTCGCTCAGACGGCGGCCTCGACCTCGATGACGCGTGTCGGTCCGGCGCCCTTGAGCCCGACGCGGTTGCGCAGGACGCCGATCCCCTCGGCTTCGAGTTCGACGACGCAACCCTGGGTGAGCCACCGATCCAACTCCGCCCCGCAGCCCCTGCCGACCGTTCCGCTGCCGAGCAGGTCCCCCGGACGCAGGGTCTCCTCCTGGCTGGTCCACTCGATGATCTCCTCGAAGGAGAAGTGCATCGCTCCGAGGACGCCACTGGACCACACCTCGCCATCGATCCGTGCCTCCAGGCGCGCCGTATCGCGATCGAACTCGTCCGGGGTGGCGATGCACGGCCCGATCGAGCTCCCGAAGTCCTTACAGATCCCGGGACCGGTGCCCACGCTCATCTCGCGGCCCTGGATGTCACGCGCGCTCCAGTCGTTGTAGAGGGTGTAGCCGAAGATGTGGCGTCCGGCATCAGCCGCCGTGATCCGTCGGCCGGGCGTTCCGATAACCGCGCAGATCTCCAGTTCGTAGTCGAGCTTGTCGGTGTAGGCGGGCCATGGCACCGTGTCGTCCGGTCCGTAGATCTCGTCGACGTTCCCCTTGTAGTGCGCCGGGATGTTGAACCACTCCTCGGCGATCGACTCGAGCAGTCCGGCAGTGACGCAGTTGCGCAGATGTTCCTCGACGACGAGGTAATCCCGAAGGCTGTTCGGGCGCGGGAGCGGAGCCACCAGCTGCACCTCGTCCAGCGGGCGGATGATCACGTCATCGCCGCGCCGCTCGTCGCCGGCGGCGAGCACCTGCTCGGTCGCCTCGCGCGCGGTCTCGACGGCCGCGTCTCCGCCTCGGATCAGGGTCAGCAGCGCGGAGCTGCCGGTGGCGGGGCTCCCGGCCACGGGGTTGCCCCCGCGGGCCACGATGGCGTGGTCGATATCGATCACCAGGCTCTCGCTGAGCACGCCGGCGCGCAACAGTGGCCGACCCGCGTCACCGGTGGCGAAGGTGACGAACCTCATCGGATCGAACGGGGAGTCGTCGGGGCGCGGCGTGCTTGGTCCATGTCGGCTTCCTCTGTGCGGGTCTGATCAACGGGATGGGCTGAGACGACGGTCGTGCGGGATCGCCGTCGGGCCGATGCGGTCACTGCGTGCCGGCGGCGAGTCGACGCTTGGCCTCGTCGTAGAGTTCGGGAGCAAGCGGGCCGCGGGCCGCGATCGCAGCGTTGCTCTGGAAGTGCGCGAGCTTGCTCGTGCCGACGATCGCGCTCGAGAGCCCAGGATGGCTGAGCGTGTAACGCAGCAGGAACTCATGGCGGCCCATGCCCTCGGGTAGGAGCTCGTCCAGGCCGGCCGCCCGCCACAGGTCCTTGGCGGGTGCCCTGGGTCCGGCGAGCGTCAGCGGCTCGACGCTCCAGTTCTT
>JAFAWR010000304.1 GCA_019241635.1 Solirubrobacterales bacterium | reverse complement strand
ACCGACTCCTACGCCACCCGCCACAACCCGTTCGTCTACTTCCACTCGGTGATCGATGACACCGCGACGTGCGACTCGCATGTGGTCAACCTCAGCCTGCTCTCGCGCGACCTCGCCTCAGCGGCCACCACCCCCAATTACGCGTTCATCACCCCCGACCTCTGTGACGATGGCCACGACGCACCGTGCGCGGACGGCCAGCCGGGCGGACTGGCCCAAGCCGACGCGTTCCTGCGCCAGTGGGTTCCGCAGATCACGAGCTCACCGGCCTTCACCCAGCAGCACGGCCTGCTGATCGTCACCTGCGACACTACGTCGTGCTGCGGCGAGATCCCCGGGCCGAACAGCCCCTCGCCGGGCATCAACGGGCCGGGCGGCGGCGACGTCGGCGCGGTGCTCCTGTCGCCGTGCATCGCACCCGGCACGGTCTCGAGCATGCCGTACAACCACTACACGATGCTCCGCAGCGTCGAGGACATCTTCGGCCTGCCCCACCTTGGCTACGCCGGGCTGCCCGGCGAGACCTCGTTCGGCTCGGATGTGTTCAACGGGTCGTGCCAGAGCGCGGGCGGTTCCGGAGCCGCGCCGCCGCCACCGGTCAGCCGCGTGCATGCGCCGGCGATCGCCTCGAGCGCCGCCTCGGACGCCCGCATCCCGATCAGCTGGAGCGCCAGCGAGCCCGGCGCCCGCTTCACCGTGCAGGTCCGCGACACCGCGCGCCGGTCCTCTTCCTGGCGCACCCTGGCTGCCTCCACGATCCGGCGCACGCTCCGCTTCGCGGCACGCCTCGGCCATACGTATGCATTTCGGGTTCGCGCCGTCGCCGCCGGCGCGCCCGGCGCCTGGTCCGGAGCCGTCACGATCGTTCCATCGGGCCTCCACCCTGCTGGCAGTCACTACCGCGGCGTGTGGATAGTCCAGCGCGTCCCCGGCGCGTGGCAGGGCCGCGCGATGGTCGGCGCAGGGCCCGGCGCCACCTTCTCGCTCCGCTACACCGGCGGCGAGATCGCGATCATCGGCGAGCATGGTCCGAACAACGGCCGCATCCGCGTGACGCTCGACGGCCGCAGCCGCACGATCGACCTCGCCGCCCGGCAGACGCGCCTGCGGCGAGTGCTCTTCCTCGCCCGCCCGCGCGCCGGACGGCACCACCTGACGATCCGGGTCCTCAGCGGCGTCCCCGCCCTCGAGGGCTTCGCGATCGGGTCACGCAGGGCCTGAATCGGGCACCTGCGCCACCGCAACGCGTGGCGACCAATGGGGCGATGGCGGGGGCAGGATTCGAACCTGCGAAGGCTGAGCCGCGGGATTTACAGTCCCGTCCCTTTGACCACTCGGGGACCCCGCCGGGGGCCCTGAGTCTAACGTTGGTCATCGACTTCGGTGGCTACGCCCGACGCTCGGGGGCCGGAGGTGGACGGGCCTGAAGTGGCGCGCCGGGCTCGACCTCGTAGTCCGCGTACTTCGGACCTCCCAGCAGAATTCCGCTTCCTCCGCCGAGGACGGTGGCGGGGATGTACCACCGCCGACCATCGTCGACATGAACAAAGAGGGCGTCGCATCGCGCGGCGTCGAGTCGCTTCACGAGACCGCTCCAACTCTGATTGCCACCCCGCGTCGCTAGCGTCACCTCCCAGCGGTTCCCGCGCCAGCACGTCGACGTCTTCACCTGCACCCGATCGATGCGGTCGCCGAAGTCGGCAATGAGGTCGACGTCGCTGTTCGTGAACAGCGGGAAGTACACCTGGGCGCCGGCGGAGAACAGCCAGTTGATCGCCGACAGCTCGCCGGCGTCGCCCTGCCGCCTCGGTGTCCATGCCAATTCCATAGACACGATCATACGTTCGCCAGCGGACGGAAAAGCGCTGGAAATTGCGACAAATTTGCACCAATTTCGATCCCATCATCCCGTCCGCAACTCACATCGCCCGGGCTGCAAGCTCCGGCGCCCCCTAGGCTCTCCGGCTCGATGGCGCCCGCGCCCGCCTTGACCGCCCAGCCGATCGAATCGGCGCGCCTCACCCTGGAGCCGCTGCGCGTCGAGCACGCGGGGGAGCTCGCGCGCGTGCTCGACGACCCCGAGCTGCATCGCTTCATCGGGGGCGAGCCCGCCCCGGTCCCGGAGCTGCGAGCCCGGCTCGAGCGTCAGGTGGCCGGCCGCTCGCCGGACGGCGGCGCGTGCTGGCTGAACTGGGTGGTGCGGGAGCGCGGTACGGGGCGGGTGGTCGGCACCGTCCAGGCCACCGTCAAAGCCGGCACCGCCGCGCCCACCGCCGACCTCGCCTGGGTCATCGGCACCTCCCACCAGGGCAACGGCTTTGCCCGGG
>JAFAWR010000294.1 GCA_019241635.1 Solirubrobacterales bacterium | reverse complement strand
CCCGGTCCGCACCGTGCAGGAGATGCGCGACGTATACACCCCGGGCGTGGCCCGGGTGTGCACCGCGATCGCCGAGCAGCCGGAGCTCGCGTCGCGCTACACGATGATCTCGCGCAGCGTGGCGATCTGCACCAACGGGACGCGGGTGCTGGGGCTGGGCAACATCGGGCCGGTCGCCTCGATGCCGGTGATGGAGGGCAAGGCGGTGTTCTATGACCAGTTCGCGGGGATCTCGGCGATGCCGATCCTGATCGATGCCACCGAAGTCGACGCGTTCGTGGAGACCGTGCTGCGGATCGCGCCGACCTTCGGCGGCATCCATCTCGAGGACATCTCGGCGCCGGAGTGCTTCGAGATCGAGCAGCGGCTGATCGAGGCGCTGCCTCAGCCGGTCATGCACGACGACGTGCACGGCACCGCGGTGGTGTCGCTGGCGGCCGTGATGGTGGCCTGCCGCTACGCCGGGGTGGAGCTCGCATCGGCGACCGTGGGCCAGCTCGGCCTCGGCGCCGCGGGCTTCGGGATCGCCTCGCTGATGGTCGAGGGCGGCGTGAAGCGCGTGGTCGCCTTCGACCCACTCGAGGCCTCGCACGCGCGCGCCCGCGCGCACGGAATCGAGATCTCGACCATGGAGCGTGTCATGGCCGAAGCCGATGTGGTGGTGGCCACGACCGGGCGCCGGGGCCTCATCCAGCCGGCGATGATCCGGCCCGGCCAGGTGATCCTGGCCCTGACCAACCCGGACCCCGAGATCGAGCCCGAGCTGGCCGAGGCGGCCGGGGCGGCGTTCGCCGCCGACGGGCGGAGCGTCAACAACGTCCTCGGGTACCCCGGCATCTTCCGCGGCGCCCTCCAGGCCGGCGCGGCCGGGATCAACGTGGAGATGAAGCTGGCCGCCGCTCACGCCATCGCGGAGCTGACGCAGGGCGAGGAGCTCGTCCCCAACGCGCTCGACCAGAAGGTCCACGACTCGGTCGCTCTGGCGGTCAGGACCGCGGCGGCGGCCAGCGGAATCGCCCGGCCCGAGCGCGCCACGACCGATCTCTGAGCGATCCGCGGACGGGCTGGCGATCGTCCGTGCCGCGGCGGTGAGGACCGTCGCCTCCCCGTCGGCAACCGGCTAGGCTGCCGACCGCATGAACTTCAGGCAGCTCGACCGCGGGGAACTGGTGGCCGTGCTCGGTGGCGCCATTCTCGGCGTGTCGCTGTTCCTCGCCTGGTTCACCCTCGGCGACAAGTACACGGCGCTCGGATCGTGTCGCGGGCCCGCCACCTCGTGCTCGGCCTGGCGGTCGATGATGATCATCCGCTACCTGTTGCTGATCACCGCGGTAGCCCCGCTGATCCTGGCCTGGATCATCATCCGCGGCCACGCCCTGTCCTGGCCGCGCGGCGAGATGACCGCGATCATCGCGATCGCCGCGCTCACCTTCACCGTGTTCCGAGGCGTGATCGACCGCCCCGGATCGCCCTCGGGACAGATCGGCGTGAGCTATGGCTGGTGGATCGGGCTGGCCGGCGGTCTGCTGATCCTCGTGGGCTCGGTGTTCCGGGCCAAGGAGAGCGCTGCCACCCGCAAGCCGCCGGGGCTGCCATGAGCCTCGGCCACGAACACGTCCGGGTCGACCGCAACCTGGCCCTCGAACTGGTCAGGGTGACCGAGGCGGCCGCCCTGGCTTCGGCCCGCATGGTCGGGCGCGGCGACAAGGAGGGGGCCGATCAGGCCGCGGTCGATGCGATGCGCCACGTGCTCGAGTCGGTCTCGATGGACGGCCTGGTCGTGATCGGCGAGGGCGAGAAGGACGAGGCGCCGATGCTCTACAACGGCGAGCACATCGGCGACGGCTCACCGCCGCAGGTCGACATCGCGGTCGACCCGCTCGAGGGAACGCGCCTGACCGCTCTGGGCATGCCGAGCGCGATCTCGGTGATCGCGCTGGCCGAGCGCGGTTCGATGTTCAACCCGGGTCCGATCGTGTACATGGAGAAGATGGCCGGCGGCCCGGAGATCGCCGACCTGCTCGACCTGGACCGCCCGCTGCCCGAGACCCTGGGGTTGATCGCCGAGCGCAAGAAGATCGACATCCGCGATGTGATGGTGGTGATGCTCGACCGCGAGCGCCACCACGAGGCGATGGCCCAGGTTCGCGACGCCGGCGCCCGCGTGCGCCTGATCATCGACGGCGACGTGTCGGCCGCGCTGCTCGCGGTGTCCGACAACAGCCCAGTCGACATCCTGTGGGGGATCGGCGGCACGCCCGAGGGCGTGATCACCGCGGCGGCGATCAAGTGCATCGGCGGCGAGCTCAAGGGCCGGCTCTGGCCGCGCAACGACGAGGAGCGCAAGGCTGCGATCGACGCCGGATACGACCTGGCCAAGGTCCTCGCCTGCGACGACTTGGTGCGCAGCGAGGATGTCTTCTTCTCGGCCACCGGCGTGACCGACGGCGACGTGCTCCAGGGCGTGCGCTACCAGGGTGACCGGGGCGCGACCACGGAGTCGCTCGTCATGCGCTCGCGGTCGGGCACGGTGCGGCGGGTGTCGGCGCGCCACGACCGGACCAAGCTGCGGACGCTGACCGGCATCAGGTACGGATAGCGCTCACTTGTGCACGCGCTCGCGCACGCGGGCGACCGCGGCTCGGACGTCGGGGTGCGGGGCGGCGAAGCGCCCGACCTTGGACTTGGCCAGGTGCAGGCGGGCCAGCGAGCGCAGGAACGAATGGGTCACGAGTACGTGGATGGCCGACTGGGTGACCTCGTAGGCGGGCACGCTGAAGCCGGCCGCGATCGCCGGGTAGAAGTTCGCCACCTCGACCTCGATCAGCACCCTCACCCGGCCGTCGGTGACGCCTTCCAGGTGGGTGACGGCGAGGGCCAGGAACCCGCAGCCGCGGCCGGAGCGGGCAACCAGGAGGCCGTCGCGGATCTGCCAGCGGACGCTGCCGTAGTCGCGATCGATGACGTACTCGGGCGCGTCGAAGCGAAGCAGCGTGAGGGGGCGTCCGATCAGCACCACCGAACGCTCGTTCTCGCCGTAGACGACCCGGATCAGGCCGAGCGTGACCCTCGAGAGAAACCGCCAGTAGGTCCGCGCGAGGTTCTCGAGGTTGGTGGCGTTCCAAAGTCGCTGCCAGTCCTCCTCACCGAGCGTCAGCTCGGCCATCTGGGCCGAGCGCACCGCGCCGTCCTTGGCGATCACGGTGGACTTGGGGGGCGAGACGATCACCGCCGTGGCGCGGGTCTGGCCGCGTCGCCGGCGACGGGACGCGACCACCGCACTCAGCGCGGCCAGCAGTGCGAAGAGGACGCCCACCGGGTGATTGTGTCAGCGCGGCAGGGGTTCGAGCGTCACGGTCGCGCCGGCAGCGAGCTCGCCTTCGCCGGCGCCGATCAGCGCGAGCGCGTCGGCCCCGAGCAGCGAGGTGACCATGTGCGAGCCCTGGGGGCCGTTGGGCGTGGCGATCAGCCGGCCGTCCTGGCGCTCCAGCCTGACCCGCACCGCCTGGTCGCGATCGGGATTTCGCGGGATCGGGGTGGCGAGCACGGCCTCGGACTCGAGCATCCGCTCCGGGCCCCGGCCCTGGAGCGCCGCCAGGGCCGGGCGCACGAACAGGCCGAAGGTGACCGCCGCGGACACCGGATTGCCCGGCAGGCCGAACACGAGGCGGTTCCCGCGGCGCCCGAACCAAGTCGGCTTGCCCGGCTGGAGCGCGACCCGCCAGAACACCTGCTCGACGCCGAGAGTCTCCAAAGCCGGCTTGACGTGATCGTGCGGGCCGACGGACACCCCGCCCGAGACGATCACCACGTCGGCGTTCTGCAGGGCGGCGGCCAGCCCCGCCTCGGTGGCGGCGCGATCGTCGGGCAGCCGGCCGGCCGCGGGACAGGCCGCACCCTGGTGCTCGGCCAGGGCGACCAGCATGGGACCGTTCGAGTTGTGGATCTCACCCGGGCCCAGCGGCTCGCCGGGTGCCTTGAGCTCGTCGCCGGTCGACAGGACGCGCACGCGGGGCCGCATCGCGACCGTGAGCCGGCCGGCGCCGGCGGCCACCGCGGCCCCCAGCTCGGCCGCGCCGAGCACGGTCCCCGCCCTCAAGACGGTGGTGCCCGCGCGCATGTCCTCGCCGCGGCCGCGGACGTTGTCGCCCTCGCGCACGGCCGCGCGGGTGACGATCTCGCCTTCGCCGTCCTGCACCGAGACGTGCTCCTGGGGGATGACCGCGGTGGCCCCAGCCGGGATCGCGGCGCCGGTGGAGATGCGGATCGCCTGCTTCTCGCCGAGAGGCTGGAGCGCCGGTGTGCCGGCGCGCGACTCCCCGGCCAAGGTCAGCCGGCGCTCGGCCGGCCCGGGGAGGACGGCGTACCCGTCCATCGCCGAGCAGGGGAATGGCGGCACGTCGCCGGTCGCCTTGAGCTCTTCGGCCAGCACCCGGTCGCCGGCCTCGGTCACCGGCAAGGACTCCGTGGGCAGCGGCGTCACCGCGTTCAGCACGAGCTCACGCGCTCGGGCGATCGTAAGTAGTGGGGGGGCCACAGCGTTCATTTTCCCGAACCCGGAGATCGGACTCTCTGAGTTGTGAATGCATGGACGCGATAGGTGGTAAAAGTGGCTCGATGGAGCGGGGTGTGCCACGCCGTAGACGGCCGAGGCCGGTCGTAAGCGCGGGCGGAGAGTCCCTGCTGCTCGGGGCAGAGCAGCTGGCCAAGGGCTGGCTGCTGGCGCTGGTCGAGGACGCGCCGCTCGACGAGGCGGCGGCGATCCTGGCCGGAGACGTGGCGCGGGACGGCCCGCGGATCTGCGAGGCGGTCGTGCGCGCGCTCTACGACGAGTCCGATCTGCGGCGGATCGAGCAGGAAGGAGTGCTCGAGCCGCTGGCCTCGCGAGCCGGCGAGCTGGCCGGCGCGCGGAGTGCGGGATCCGCGGCTCACGCCGTCAAGGCGCTCCAGGATGTGGTGTGGGCCGCCCTGCGCGGCGAGCTCGCGCACACCGACCCCGATCTGCTCGTCGACGCCGCCGAACGGCTCTCGCTGGTCATGGAGCTGGTCCTGGCCGCGGTGCTTCGCCGGCGCGACGCCGCCGAGCCGGCGGGCTCTCGGGAAGAGCCGGCCCGGGTGGCTCCGCTCCGGGTGGCGCGACCCGAGCCCGGTGCAGGTGATCCGCGCGAACGTCGCGGAGAGAGGGGCGTGACGCCGGGGCTTGAGGATATGGGGGGCGAGGTGGGCGGGGCCGGCCCGGTCTGGCGGGAGCGCGAGGAGGAC
>JAFAWR010000238.1 GCA_019241635.1 Solirubrobacterales bacterium | reverse complement strand
AATAGAAGGAGCGAAACCAAAGTGGCGAAAGCCAAGTTCGAGCGCGACAAGCCTCACGTCAACGTCGGGACCATCGGTCACATCGACCATGGCAAGACGACTCTGACCGCTGCCATCACCAAGGTGCTGAACGAAAAATACGGCGGTACAGAGGTGCGGTCGTTCGAATCGATCGACAACGCTCCCGAAGAGAAGGCGCGCGGTATCATGATCGCGACTTCCCATGTCGAGTACCAGACGCCCAACCGGCACTATGCGCACGTCGACTGCCCGGGACACGCCGACTACGTCAAGAACATGATCACGGGCGCCGCTCAGATGGACGGCGCGATCCTGGTCGTGTCGGCGGCCGACGGCGCGATGCCCCAGACGCGCGAGCACATCCTGCTCGCCCGTCAGGTCGGCGTGCCTTACATCGTCGTGTTCCTCAACAAGGTCGACATGGTCGACGACGAAGAGCTGCTCGAGCTCGTCGAGGTCGAGATCCGAGACCTGCTCTCCGAGTACGACTTCCCCGGGGACGACATCCCGTTCGTCGCCGGTTCGGCGCTCAAGGCGCTCGAGGGTGACGAGGAGTACGAGGCCAAGATCCTCGAGCTTGCCGAGGCACTTGACAGCTACATCCCGGAGCCCGTGCGCGACCTCGACAAGCCGTTCCTCATGCCGGTCGAGGACGTGTTCTCGATCACCGGCCGCGGCACGGTGGCCACGGGCCGGATCGAGAGCGGGATCATCAAGACCGGTGAAACCGTCGAGATCGTCGGTATCAGGCCCACCACCTCGACCGTCGTGACCGGGGTCGAGATGTTCAAGAAGAACCTCGATCAGGGGCAGGCGGGCGACAACGCCGGCTGCCTGCTGCGCGGCACCAAGCGCGACGAAATCGAGCGCGGCCAGGTGCTGTGCAAGCCCGGCTCGATCACCCCGCACACCAAGTTCAAGTCCGAGGTCTACATCCTCAAGAAGGAGGAGGGCGGCCGTCACACGCCGTTCTTCACGGGCTATCGGCCGCAGTTCTATTTCCGCACCACCGACGTCACCGGCGTGGCGAGGCTGCCTGAGGGCACCGAGATGGTCATGCCCGGCGACAACGTCCAGATGGAGATCGAGCTGATCCAGCCGATCGCCATGGACCAGGGGTTGCGGTTCGCGATCCGCGAGGGCGGCCGTACGGTCGGCTCGGGGGTCGTCACCGAGGTAATCCAATAAGTTGATTAGGCGGCGCGGGCCTCGCGGCCCCGCCGCCTCTTTTTTGTGTCAGATACGACCTTTGGGGGTGGGCCCCGCAGCCCGGGGCTCGCCTTTGCGTGGAGAAAAACGCGTTGGCAACGATTGCCCAGAACAAGATCCGAATTCGCCTGAAGTCCTACGACCACACGGCGATCGAAACGGCGGCCAAGGAGATCGTCGAGACGGCGACGCGCACGGGCGCGAGCGTCTCCGGTCCCGTGCCGCTACCAACCGAGAAGAACGTCTACTGCGTGATCCGCTCGCCGTTCAAGGACAAGGACTCGCGTGAGCATTTCGAGATCCGCACGCACAAGCGGCTGATCGACATCCACCAGCCGACCCCGAAGACGGTTGACTCGCTCCAGCGGCTCGACCATCTTCCGGCCGGCGTGGATATCGAGATCCGCCTCGCGTCCTGAGCGTCATGGCCGCGATCCTCGCCAAGAAACTCGGCATGACGCAACGTTTCCTGGACGACGGGCGCGTCGAGCGGGTCACCGTGCTCGAGGCCGGCCCGTGCCCGGTCACCGCGATCCGCACCCACGAGCGCGACGGCTACGAGGCCGTGCAGCTGGCCTTCGGGGCCTGCAAGGAGAAGGTGCTGACCAAGGCCGAGCTCGGGCACCTGAAGAAGGCCGACGCCTCCGCGCATCGCCACGTGGTCGAGTTCCGCGACGAGGCCGGCGAGCTGCTCGTCGGGCAGACCGTGACCGTGGATACCTTCTCCTCGGGCGACAAGGTCAAGATCTCCGGACTCACCAAGGGCAAGGGGTTCCAGGGCACGATCAAGCGTCACAACTTCAAGCGCGGGCCGAAGTCGCACGGCTCGCACAACGTCCGGGCACCCGGCTCGATCGGCGCGTCGGCCACGCCCTCGCGGGTCTTCAAGGGCATTCGCGGCCCGGGCCGCATGGGCGGCGGACGGATCACCCAGCGCGGCCTGACCGTCGTCGAGGTGATCCCGGGCCAGAACCTGATGCTCGTGCGCGGCGCCGTTCCCGGCCCCCGCGGGGGCACCGTGGAGGTGCGGAGCGATGCCTAGGACCGCCTCCCGGCTCGGCGGAGGGACCGTCGAGCTCGATCCCGTGGCCTTCGAGTCCGGCTTCAACATGCCCGTGGTGCACGAGGCCGTGCGGGCCGAGCTCAACGCCCGCCGGCACGGCACGGCGTCGACCAAGACGCGCGGCGAGGTGTCCGGTGGCGGATCCAAGCCGTGGCGCCAGAAGGGGACCGGACGCGCTCGCGCCGGATCCTCGCGCTCGCCGGTGTGGACCGGCGGCGGCACGGTGTTCGGTCCCACGCCGCGCCGTTACACCGTCAAGGTCAATCGCAAGGCGCGGCGCGCGGCGCTGCGCAGCGTGCTCTCGCTGCACGCCCAGCGCGAGTCGCTGGCCGTGTTCAACCCGAGCTCATTCGATCAGCCCTCCACCAGGCGGGCCGCCGAGCTGTTGGCCGAGTGGAGCGCGCCGGGCCCCGTGCTCGTGCTGCTGGGTGAGACCGAGGCGGCCGCCGGGAAGTCGTTCCGCAATCTGGCCGGCGCCGAGGCGATGCCGGTCGAGGATGCCGGCGTGGCCGACATCGTTGGGGCGGCGTCGCTGCTCGTGTCCGAGGCTGCGCTCCAGGCGCTCCAGGCCCGTGCCGGCGCGGGCGCCGAGGAGGCCGGCCCAGCGTCGGTGCAGGAGGCCTGATGGATCCCACCCAGGTGATCATCCGTCCGGTCCTCTCCGAGAAGACGTTCGCCCTCGCCGAGGCCGGCAAATACACCTTCCGCGTGCACGACAAGGCGCACAAGACTCAGATCCGCCAGGCCATCGAGGCGCTGTTCGAAGTCAACGTCCTTAAGGTGCGCACCGCGCACGTGCGCTCCAAGCCCAAGCGGCGCGGACAGACCGCCGGTCGTACCCGCCAGTGGAAGAAGGCCATCGTGCAGGTGCGCGAGGGACAGACGATCCCGATCTTCGGGGGACTGGAAGCAGGGGAGTAGCCGATGCCCATCCGTAAGCCAAAGCCCACGTCGGCCGGTCGTCGGTTCGTCACGTATCCGGACTACGCCGAGATCACCCGCACCAAGCCCGAGAAGTCGCTGGTCGAGGG
>JAFAWR010000108.1 GCA_019241635.1 Solirubrobacterales bacterium | reverse complement strand
GATCTCGCCCTCGTACACGGGTTGGCCGTAGCTGCCCGAGACCAGGCCGGTGCACACGTCGGTGCCGCCCGAGCCGTTGTTGAGCAGCATGTCCGGCCCGAGCTGCTCATAGGCGTAGCGATAGCCCTCGGCCGGAAGCGGCGACCCGGCCGTGCAGAGCATGCGGATGCTCGAGAGATCACAGTCGCGGCCCATCTCCAGCCCGGCCTTGCGGCAGGCCATCAAGTATGCCGGGCTGACCCCCATGACCGAGGGCTGAAGCTCCTCGGCCAGCCGCCACTGCTCGAGCAGGTCCGGCCACGCGGGATCGCCGTCCAGCATCACGATCGAGGAGCGCAGCAGAAGCGCCGAGACCAGCGCGTTCCACATCATCCACGCCGTGGTCGAGAACCACAGCAGCCGGCCGCCCGGCTTGAGGTCCCAGCCGATCCCCTGGTTCTTGTGGTGCTCGATCAGCTGCAGCCCGTGGCCGTGGACAATCGGCTTGGGCAGGCCGGTCGTGCCCGAGGAGAACAGCACGTACAGGGGATGGTCCACCGGGACCGCGTCGAATCGCAACGGCTCGGCCTCCGCGCTCAGCTCCTCCCAGCCAAGCGCATCCGGCACGACTGCCTTCCCGTAGGGAACGCTCACGACGTGCTGCAAAGTCGGCAGCTGCGCCCGGATCGCCGCCACCTCGGCCCGGCGGTCGACGTACCGGTCACGATATCCGTAGCCGCCGACCGTGATCAGCACGCTCGGCTCGATCTGCCCGAACCGCCCGACCACGCTCCGCGCCCCGAACTCGGGCGCACAGGTGGCCCAGATCGCCCCCAGGCTGGCCGTGGCGATGAACGCGGCCAGCGTCTCGGGGATGTTCGGCATGTAGGCGGCGACACGATCCCCCTGCCCGACGCCGAGGCGCTCGAGGCCGGCCCGCACCCGGCCGGCCAGCTCGCGCAGCTCGCCGAAGGTCAGCTCGCGCGGCGGGCGCGTCTGCGAGCGGGCGACCACGGCGATCCGGTCGTGATCCTCCTCGGTCCCGAGCATGTGCTCGGCGTAGTTGAGCCGGGCGCCGGGGAACCACTGCGCCCCGGGCATGGCCGCCCGGCCGAGGACGCGCTCATACGGCGTGCTGGCTCGGATCCCATAGAAGTCCCACAGGCCGCCCCAGAAGCCCTCCAGGTCGCTCACCGACCAGCGCCACAGCGCGTCGTAATCGCTCAGCTCGACTCCGCGCTCGTCGCGCAGCCAGTTCATCAGCCGCCCGACCTCGGTGCTCTCGCGCCAGTCGGAGCGCGGCGTCCAAAGGACGTCGCCGATCATGCGACGGGATTTGCGGTGCCGGCCACCAGTGCGCGCAGGATACCTGCGCGCACCGGCCGAGTGTCAAGCTCCTTGCTACAGGCAGCCGTCGCCGTCGCTCGGGCCGCCGTGGTTGTCCGAGTCGTCGTCGCCACCGCCGCCCTGCGGGATGCAGCCCGTGCTGGACCCCGACGTGGTCGTGTGCTGCGTGGTGGTCGGCGGGGGTGGCGGTGGGGGAGTGGCGTGCGTGGTCGTGGTCGGCGGGGGAGGCGGAGGCGGCGCCGTGTGCGTCGTGGTCGTGGTGTTGACCATGGGCGTGGTGGTGGTCGTGTGGGTCGTCGTCACCGCGGGCGCGGCCGCCTTGTGCGCGGCCGGCTTGGCGTGCACGTGTCGCTTGGCCTTGTGCGCCGGCTTGGGCTTGGCGGTCGTGGCGGTCGTGGTCGTCGCCGGAGTCGAGGCCGTGGCCGGACTGGTCTTCGTGCTCGCCGCGACGCTCTGGCTCGAGCTTGACGAGGCGGAGCCGCACGCGCTCACGATCAGCGTGAGCACGACGGCGGCAAGCGGCAAACGCAGGTGTTTCATGGCTGTCTCCCTATCCCCCCAGTGTGATGGCTTGTCCTCAAGGACGCCGGCCGCACGGTGTTGCTTCCCGGATCTGAACAACCGATGAATGCGCGCGCTTCCGCTCACATGCGACCGGCGGCCGCTGCGACAATCCGGGCCATGGAAGGACACGTCCGGGGCTCAGTGCTGGTGGTCGATGACGAGCCGACGATCACCGAGGTGGTCGCGCGCTACCTGAATCGCGCGGGCTACGCGACCCGGGTGGCGGCCAACGGGCGCGAGGCGCTCGACGCCGCCGCGCTCGAGCTCCCCGACCTCGTAGTCCTCGATCTCATGCTCCCGGGCATCGACGGTCTCGAGGTGATGCGCCGGCTGCGCGACCACGATCGCGACCGCGTGGCGGTGATCCTGCTCACCGCCAAGGGTGAGGAATCCGACCGGGTGATCGGCCTGCGGCTGGGCGCCGACGACTACGTGGTCAAGCCGTTCTCGCCCGCCGAGCTGGTCGCGCGGGTCGACGCCGTGCTGCGCCG
>JAFAWR010000378.1 GCA_019241635.1 Solirubrobacterales bacterium | reverse complement strand
GATGTCCTGGAGCTCGCGGTAGCGCTGGAGCACCTGCTTGACCTCGTTGGCCACCCGGAAGTGCTCCTCGCCGAGGATGTCCGCCTTGAGGATCGTCGAGGTCGAGTCAAGCGGATCGACGGCCGGGTAGATGCCCTTCTCGGAGATCGACCGCGACAGCGTCGTGGTGGCGTTCAGATGGGCGAACACAGAGGCCGGCGCCGGGTCGGTCAGATCGTCGGCCGGCACGTAGATGGCCTGGATCGAGGTGACCGAGCCTTCCTTGGTCGAGGTGATCCGCTCCTGGAGCTCGCCCATCTCGGACTCGAGCGTGGGCTGGTAGCCGACCTGGGAGGGCATCCGGCCGAGCAGCGCGGAGACCTCCGAGCCGGCCTGGACGAAGCGGAAGATGTTGTCGATGAACAGCAGCACGTCCTGGCCCTCCTCATCGCGGAAGTACTCCGCCATGGTCAGGCCGGACAGCGCGACCCGCATGCGGGCGCCGGGCGGCTCGTTCATCTGGCCGAACACCAGCATGGTCTTCTCGAGCACGCCGGATTCCTTCATCTCGAGCCACAGGTCGTTGCCCTCGCGCGAGCGCTCGCCCACGCCGCAGAAGGCCGACAGACCCTCGTGCTCTTCGGCCAGGTTGCGGATGAGCTCCTGGATGATCACGGTCTTGCCCACGCCGGCGCCGCCGAACAGGCCGACCTTGCCGCCCTTGGCATAGGGCGCGAGCAGGTCGATGACCTTGATCCCGGTCTCGAACATCTCGGTGGTCGGGGTGAGGTCCTCGACGCTCGGGGCGTCGCGGTGGATGGGCCAGCGCGAGGTCTCGTCGGGGAGCTCGTCGCCCATGTCGATCGGCTCGCCGAGCAGGTTGAAGATCCGGCCGAGCGTCTTCTCCCCCACCGGAACGGTGATCGGAGCGCCGGTGTCGACCACCTCGGTCCCGCGGGCCAGCCCGTCGGTGGTGTCCATTGCGACCGCCCGAATGCGGTCGTCACCCAGGTGCTGCTGCACCTCGCAGACCAGCCAGTCCTCGGCCTCACCGGGCGAGACGGCCGCGGAGACTTCCTCTTCCGCCTTGGCCACATCGGGACGGCGGACCCTGATCGCGTGGTTGATCTCCGGCAATCGCTCGGGGAACACAGCCTCGATCACGACGCCCTGGATCTCCTCGATCCGGCCGGTGTTCTGCTTGTCGGGCTGGCCCTCTCCGGCTTCGCTGCGCTGTTCTTCTGCAACTGACATTTGCTTCTCCAGTGTAGGTCTACCCGGACAGCCCTTCTGCTCCCGCCACGACTTCCAAGATCTCCTGAGTGATCTCTGCCTGGCGGGCCCGGTTCATCTCGAGGGTCAATGTTTGGATCAACTCGCTGGCGTTATCCGACGCGTTGCGCATCGCGGTCATCCGCGCGCCGTGCTCGGAGGCGGTGGACTCGAGCAGCGCCCGGTAGATCGAGATCTCGACGTAATCCGGCACCAGGCGCTTGAGGATCTCCTCGGGGTCGGGCTCGTACTCGACCAGCGCGCTCGGCCCGGACTGCTCGGATGAGTCCCGGTCGTCGTCTTCGTCGGATTCCTCCTCCAGCACGGTGGCCTGCTGGAGGGGAAGCAGGGTCTCGCGCCGCACCTCCTGGGAAACCGGCGAGATGTAGCCGTTGTAGAAGATCTCCACCTGGTCAACCTCTTCGTCGATGTAGGCGGCCATCAGACGCTCGGCGATCCGCCGTGCGTCGGCGTAGGCCGGGCGGTCGGTGAAGCCGGTGAAGCTCTCCGCGGGCTCGAGGCCACGGAAGGTCAGCGATGTGGCGGGACGGCGCCCCGAGGCGAAATACACGGGAGTCCGTCCTTCCCCGTCGTGCTCGCGGCCGGCGGCCACGCCGGCGCGCACGATCTGTGAGTTGAACGCGCCCGCCAGCCCGCGGTCGCCGGCGATCAGCAGCAGGCCCACCCGGTTTACCTGGTCGTGCTCCTGGAGGATGGGAAGGCTCGGGACGCGTCCGGCGGCTTCCGCGGCCTGGCGGGTCATCCGGCGGATCGCATTGGCGTACGGGCGCAGTGCCTCGATTCGCTGCTCGGCGCGGCGCAGGCGGGCGGCCGCGACCATTTCCATGGCGCGGGTGATCTTCTGAATGTTCTTGACCGCCCCGATGCGGTTCTTGACGTCACGCTGCGTCTGCGGCATGGATCCGGCTCAGCCCGAGGCTCAGGCGGCCTCGGCCTGATCCTCCTCGTCGCTCTTCTCGCCCTCGTCGCTGCGCTTGCGCCGCTCGCGGTCCGAACCGCCCTCGTCGCCCTCCTCGAGCGGATGGCCCTCCTCGTCGAGGTCGAACCCGAAGTCCTCGGCAAAGCTCGACACCGCCTTCTCGACCGCCTTCTGGGTGTCGTCGCTCCAGTCCCCCCCGGCGATCGTCCCCAGCAGCTCTGACTCGTTGCCGCGCATGTGATCGGTGAGGTCGGCGAGGAAGCGGTCAACCTTGTCGACCACGATCCGGTCCAGGTACCCGTTGGTGGCGGCGTATACCTGAACCACCTGATCTTCGACGGGCATCGGGTGGCGCTCGGCCTGGTTGAGCGTCTTGACCAGCCGCTCGCCGCGGGCCAGCGTCCGCTGGGTCTCGGGGTCGAGCTCGGAGCCGAACTGGGAGAACGCCTCGAGCTCGCGGTACTGCGAGAGCTCGAGCTTCAGCCGCCCCGCCACCCGGCGCATCGGGGTGATCTGGGCGTTGCCGCCTACCCGCGAGACCGAGATGCCGACGTTGATGGCTGGCCGCACACCGGAGTTGAACAGTCCGGGCTCGAGATAGATCTGGCCGTCGGTGATCGAGATCACGTTGGTGGGCACGTAGGCCGACACGTCGCCGGCCTGTGTCTCGATCACCGGGAGTGCGGTCAGCGAGCCGCCGCCCAGGTCGTCGTTCAGCTTCACCGCGCGCTCGAGCAGCCGCGAGTGCAGATAGAAGACATCGCCGGGATACGCCTCGCGTCCGGGCGGCCGGCGGAGCAGCAGCGACATCTGGCGGTAGGCCACGGCGTGCTTGGAGAGGTCGTCGTAGATCACCAGCGCCGCCTCGCCGTTGTAGAGGAAGTGCTCGCCCATCGCGCAGCCGGCGTAGGGGGCGAGGAACTTGATCGGCGCGGCCTCGTCGGCCGCGGCCATGACGATGATCGTGTTCTCAAGCGCGCCGGCATCCTCGAGCGTCTTGGCCAGGCCGACCACGGTGGCCTTGCGCTGCCCGATGGCGACGTACACGCACTTCAGGTCGCGATCGCGGTTGTTGATGATCGCGTCCACGGCGATCGCGGTCTTGCCGGTCTGGCGGTCGCCGATGATCAGCTCGCGCTGCCCGCGGCCGATCGGGATCATCGAGTCGATCGCCTTCAGCCCGGTGAGCATCGGCTCCTTGACCGGCTGGCGCTGGACCACGCCGGGCGCCTTGAACTCCGACGGGCGCGTCTGGCTCGAGCCGATCTCGCCCTTGCCGTCCAGGGGGTTGCCGAGCGGGTCGATGATCCGCCCGAGCAGCTCGTCGCCCACCGGGATCTCGAGCAGGCGCTTGGTCCGCTTGACCGTGTCGCCCTCGACGATCTTCTCCCATTCACCAAACAGCACCGCGCCCACGTTGTCGGACTCGAGGTTGAGGGCCAGCCCGGTCACCCCGTGCGGGAACTCGAGCATCTCGAACGACATGCAGTTCTCGAGCCCGTGGATGCGGCAGATGCCGTCCGCGACCGACAGGACGGTGCCGACCTCGGTCAAATCCGCGCTCGAGGTGTCA
>JAFAWR010000331.1 GCA_019241635.1 Solirubrobacterales bacterium | reverse complement strand
ATCCGGGCGATCAAGCAGCAGATCCCGGGCGTCAAGACGAGCCTCGGCGTCTCCAACGTCTCCTTCGGCGTGAGCATGAATGCCCGCGCGGTGCTCAACAGCGTGTTCCTGCACCACTGCGTGGAGGCCGGGCTCGATCTGGCCATGGTCAACCCGAACCACATCACCCCGTACGCCGAGATCTCCGAGAACGAGCGCGAGCTGGCCGACGACCTGGTGTTCAACCGGCGCGAGGACGCGCTGGAGCGGTTCATCGCGCACTTCGAGTCCAAGGGCGAGTCCGAAGCCGAGGCCGAGAAGGCGGACCCCACGGCGGGCATGGAGCCCGAGGAGGCCCTGCACTACCAGATCCTCCGCCGCAAGAAGGAGGGCGTCGAGGACTGGATCGATCGCAGCGTCGAGAAGATCGGCGCGGTGCCGACCCTCAACGACGTGCTGCTACCGGCGATGAAAGAGGTCGGCGACAAGTTCGGCGCCGGCGAGCTGATCCTGCCGTTCGTGCTCCAGTCGGCCGAGGTCATGAAGCGCGCGGTCGCCCAGCTCGAGCATTACCTGGACAAGATCGAGGGCTACACCAAGGGCACCGTGGTGCTGGCCACCGTGTTCGGCGACGTGCACGACATCGGGAAATCGCTGGTCAACACGATCCTCACCAACAACGGCTACAGCGTCGTCGACCTGGGCAAGCAGGTACCGATCCAGACGATCATCGACGCCGCGGTCGAGCACAAGGCCACCGCGATCGGACTGAGCGCGCTACTCGTCTCGACTTCCAAGCAGATGCCCGCGTGCGTGCAGGAGCTCCACTCCCACGGGCATCAGTTCCCGCTGCTGATCGGCGGGGCGGCGATCAACCGCAACTTCGGCTACCGGATCCTCTATCCGAACGGCACCGAGTCCGATGACGTCTACGAGGCCGGAGTGTTCTACTGCAAGGACGCGTTCGAGGGGCTGGCCAAGATGGACCAGCTGGTCGACGGCGAGGCCCGCCAGGCGCTGATCTCGAAGACCCGCGAGGCGGCCAAGCGCCTGCGCGAACAGCCCGAGCAGCGAGACGACGACGCGCCGCCGGTCACGGATGACTCGGTGCGCAGCGCCGCCCCCACCGACACCCCGATCCCCGAGCCGCCCTACTGGGGCGTGCGCGAGATCGAGGTCGACATGGAGGAGGTCTACCACCACCTCGACACCCACGTGCTGTTCAAGCTCCACTGGGGCGGCCGGGGCGTCAAGGGCGAGGCGTGGCGCAAGCTGGTCACCGAGGACTTCCAGCCCCGCCTGGAGCGGATGTGGCGCGAGCAGACCTATCTGCACCCGCGGGCGCTGCTCGGCTACTTCCCGTGCAACTCCGACGGCAACGAGCTGATCGTGTGGGATCCGGAAGCCCCCGGTGAGCGCGAGCTGCACCGCCTGGTCTTTCCGCGTCAGCCCAAGCACGACCGCATCTGCCTGGCCGACTTCTATCGCCCGGTCGACTCCGGTGAGACCGACGTGGTCGCGCTGCAGGCGGTCACCGCCGGCGACGAGGTCACCGACCTGATGGCCAAGCTCGAGGCCGACGGCGAGTTCGCCGAGCAGTTGTTCGTGCACGGCATCGGCGTGCAGACCGCCGAGGGCATGGCCGAGTGGCTGCACGCCCGGGTGCGCGCCGACCTCGGCATCGCGCCGACCCAGGGCCGGCGCTACTCGTGGGGTTATCCCGCCTGCCCCGAGCAGTCAGAGCACGAGAAGGTGTTCGATCTCCTCGATGCCCCGAGCGTCGGGCTCCGGCTCTCTGGTGGCTACGCGGTCGAGCCCGAGCAGTCGACGCTGGCCATCGTCGCCCACCACCCGCAGGCGGTCTACTTCGGCATGAAGTCGGGCTTCCTGCCCAAGACCGACCGCCAGGCCGCCGACGAACTCATCGCCGGCACCGAGCGCGATCCGACGCGCCTGTCCGAGCTCTCAGACGCCGAGCCCGAGCTAGTCGACGAGGACGCGCCGGCGATGGCCGAGGCCTAGCTCCTACGACCGGGCGCGAACGGCGCCGGTGTCCTGCGCGGCGCTTGGCCGCGCCGGCAGCTTGACCGGCGTGGTGTGCATGGCCCGCAGCCTGACCTCGCGCCAGGACATGCCCTCCTTGAGCAGCGCCGGCATGCCCATGATGATCGCCGTGGTGACCTCGACCGCCTGGAGGATCACGCCGTAGGCGACGCCGTCGCCGTAGCCGATGTGCCAACCGGTGTGGAGGACCGCTGCGCAGGCGGCCTGAAAGACGCCCAGGTTGGCCGGGGTGGCGGGGAGTACCGCGGTGATGTTGACCGCGAACAGGACGGCGGCGGCCGCCCCGATCCCGGCGTGCTTGTCGAGCCCGAGGGCGACCAGGAGGATCCAGCAGGACAGGCACTGGAGCGCCCACGCCGAGAGCTGCGCCACGGTGGCCTGAAGGCCCAGGCGCGGGCGGCGAAAGACGATCAGGCCCACCCGGACCCGAGCCAGCGCGCCACGCATCTGCGCCGCCAGGGCGTGCACCCGCGAGGAGCGCGATCGGCTGCCCGTGCCCCGGAGCAGCACCGGCGCCAGCAGGACCACGACCAGCAGCACGAGCGGCGCGATCGCCGCGACCAGGAGAGCGTCCTGGTGCCCGTTGAAGAAGTCGACCGAGGAGAACATGATCGCGCCGAGGATGATCAGCGCGAGGATGTTCAGCAGCGTCTGCGAGACCACCGTGCCGAGCACGATCGGCAGGTGCTCGCGGGGGCGGCCCGTGCGTCTGGCCACGACCAGGGCACGCGAGGGCTCACCGAGGCGCGCCGGCAACGTCGAGGACATGAGCACGCCGATGAACGTCCCCTGGGCCGCGTCGGCCAGGCGCACGCGGGCGCGAGGCAGCGCGGCGCACAGGATCGCGTGCCAGGAGAAGGCGCGCATGACCATCGCGCTGCACATCACGGCGAGTCCGAGCAGGACCAGGGTTGGGCTCGCGGTGATCAGCGCCGAGGCGATGTTGGTCAGGCCGATCTTCTGCAGCGCGAGGAAGGCGAGCACGGCGCCGCCAAGCGACACGGTGGCGAGACCGAACCGGCGCGCGGTGGCCAGCGCCTTGCTGTGGCGCTGCGGACCGGTCAACGCGGGCTCGAGGCTGGTCAGGCGCTGGGCCGGCACCCGCGGCTTCAGGTCAGCCGCCCGGGCGCCTACCCGCACCGCCGCCCGCTGCCAGGCTCCCGCCGGCGCGGGGGTCGCGACCGCGTCCTCGTAGGCCTCCATCACCTGCTCGGCCACCCGCGGCCACGCGAAGCGCTCCACGCCCAGCGCGGCGGCCCGAGCCATCGCCGCCCGGCGGACCGGCTCCTCGTAGAGGTCGCGCAGCGCCTCGGCCAGCGACTGGGCATCGCCGCGCGGCACCAGCACACCGTCGACGCCATCGCGAACCACGTCGCGGTAGCCGGCTATGTCGGAGGCGATCACCGGCGTGCCGGCGGCGAACGCCTCGGTGAGCACCATGCCGAAACTCTCCCCGCCGAGCGAGGGGGCGCACAGCACGTCGCCCGACTCGAGCTCGCGGCGCTTGGTCTCGTCGTCCACCTTGCCGAGCACGCGGACATCGCGCATGTCGAGCATGAGCGGCGAGAGCTCGTCGTGCGACGGGCCGATCACGGTCAGCTCGGTCGGTACGTGCTCGCGCAGCGCCTCGAACGCGCGCAGCAGCAGGGGCAGCCCCTTGCGCTCGACCGCCTGACCGACGAACACGATCCGGAGCTTGTCGGACTGGGGGCGCAGGGCGGCCAGCGCAGCGGACTGCGGATCGACGTGCACGCCGTTGGGGATCACCCGGTAGTGGCCGCCGAAGAACCGCCGGGCGGTCCAGGCCGCCGCCTCGGAGACGGCGATCCGGACGTGCAGGCGGTTGAGCATGCGGCGCGCCCCGAGTGCGGTGGCGATCCCGTTGGAGACGCGGTTCTCGTTGTAGGTGTGGAAGGTCCCCACGACGGGCACGCGCGTCCAGTCGGTGATGCACCATGGCGCCAGCGGAGCCAGCGGCTCGTGCACGTGGACGACGTCGTAGCCGCCCGTGCGGAGCTCCTGCTGGGCGGCGGCCAGCGCGTACCCGGTGATCGAGATGTTCGAGACGGCCTGGTTGGCCTTCAGCGACAGGGTCCGTCCGAGGGACACCAGGTAGTCCGGTTGCTCCATCGGCTGGGGGCGCGCGCCCCGGTGCAGGGCGGCCGAGAAGCGATCAGGCGGGTCAAACGGGGCCAGCACTCTGACGTGATGGCCGTCCGCGATGAACTGCTCCGTGAGCGCCTCGATATGCCTCGTGACACCCCCCGGATAAGTCCACGAGTACGGCGACAGGATCGCTACTCGCATGCGCCTACATGGTAGAGGTTGGGGCAACCGGACCTGGCACGGCTCCGATCGGCTTCGAGGGCCCTGCGTATCATGGGATCGATGCCGGTTCGGCACTTCGTCAAGTACACCTTCCTGAAGGTCGATCCGGCCTGGCGCCGCCTCGACGACGAGCGCCGGGCTGAGGACAAGCGCGAGTTCATCGCCGCCTGCGAGGACTTCGCCGACGGCCACCTGCTCCGGGCCTTCTCGCTCGTCGGGACCCGCGGCGACGCCGATCTGATGCTCCTGAGCCAGGCCCAGAACCTCGAGCGCATCCACGAGTTCCACGTCGTGCTCGCCCAGAGCGGGCTGATGAAGTGGTGTGAGATCCCCTACTCGTTCCTGGCCATGACCAAGCCGTCGGAGTACTCGGACGAGTCTCGACTCGAGGTCCGCCCCGGCCACGGCTCCTACCTGTTCGTGTACCCGTTCGTGAAGACCCGCGCCTGGTACGCGCTGCCGGCCGACGAGCGCTGGCGGATCATGCAGGAGCACATTCGCGTGGGCCGCGAGTACCCCTCGGTCGATCTGAACACGAGCTACTCGTTCGGCCTCGACGACCAGGAGTTCGTGGTCGCCTTCGAGACCGACGAGCCGGCCGATTTCCTCGACCTGGTCCAGCGCCTGCGCACCACCGAGTCGAGCTCCTACACCCTGCGCGACACTCCGACGTTCACCTGCATCGCGTGCTCGGTTTCGCGCGCGCTGGGCGCCCTGGACGGCGCCGCCCTGGCCGAGACGGTCGTTGCCGACCTCCAGTCCTAGGCGCTCCGACGCCAAGGCCATCGCGGCCCTGCGCAAGGCAGATCCGGTTATGCGCCTCGTGATCGACGAGGTGGGCCCGCTCGGGGACTTTTTCGCCGGCCGGCCCACCGACCACTACGGGACGCTGGTGCGCTCGATCGTCGGCCAGCAGCTCTCCACGAAGGCGGCCGCGGCGATCCACGCGCGCCTGCTCGAGCGCTTCGGGGGCCGGGCGCCGACCCCTGAGGAGGTCCTGGCCGCGGATCCCGACGAGCTTCGCACCGCCGCCGGCCTCAGCCACGCCAAGGTTCGCTACCTCCGCTCGCTGGCCGAGCATGTCCTCGACGGCTCGCTGAAGCTCGACCGTCTCCCCGAACTGCCCGACGAGGAGGTGAGCGCCGAGCTGACCGCGGTCAAGGGGATCGGCGAGTGGAGCGCCCACATGTTCCTTATGTTCCATCTGCGCCGCCCCGACGTGCTCCCGGTCGGCGACCTGGGCATCCGCCGCGCCGTTCAGGTGCGCTACGGGCTCCCGGAGCTGCCGACCCCGGCCGAGCTGACCAACATCGCCGAGCCCTGGCGACCGCACCGGACGCTGGCCTGCATCTACTTGTGGCGCTCGCTACAAGCGACGCCGGTGTAGAGCGCGAGGGGGGTGCACAACTCACCAAAGCGCCCGCCCCGCCGCCATAACTGCCAGATAAGCGCCCGTCAGGCGCTTATGTGGCGGAGGCGGTGACCCGGGCGGCCGGTTTAGCGCGTTTTGCACCCCCGGAGGCGCGTACGCATGGGCAAGCGCGCCGCGCTCAGAAACCCAGCGCCCCGGAGAACCGGAGCTCAGACGGCGGAGACTTCTTCTTCTTCCGCGACCCGGAACGAGGACCCGCAGCCGCAGGCCGCGATCACGTTCGGGTTGTCGACCTTGAAGCCGGCGCCCTGGAGGCCGTCGACGAAGTCGATGACCGAGCCCTGTACGTAGGGGAGGCTCGGCTGGTCGACGAGCAGGCGGATGCCCTTGTCTTCGAACACGACATCGCTCTCGCGCTGCTCGTCGAAGGCCAGGGCGTACTGGAAGCCCGAGCAACCGCCGCCCCGCACGCCCACGCGCAGTCCGGCGGTATCCGCCACCGCAGCCTGTGCGGACAGAAACTCGCGGACCTTCTCGGCGCCCTTGTCGGTGAGAGTGATCATGGGATCAGTATCGGCTCCTCGCTTCATTCAGTATAGCGATGGCATCTCGCTACGCTAAGGAACATGTCAGCCAGTGGAGCGGCCGCCACGCCGGAGGAGCTCAAGCAACGCATCGAGGCAGGGATTCCCGGCGCCAGCGCCGAGGTAACCGGCGACGGCCACCATTTCAACGCGGTTGTGAGTGCGCCGGCCTTCCAGGGCCTGACCCGCATCGCCCAGCACCGGCTCGTCTACGACGTGTTCGGGGGCGAGGTGGGGGACCGCATCCACGCCCTGTCAATCCAGACCAAGGCGCCGCCGTCAGGCGCCGCCGCCCATTCCCATCCGGAGAGCATCGTATGAGCGACCAGACGACCAACACGCTGCGTGAGCAGATTCAGACCGCGATCGACGAGAACCCGGTAATCCTGTTCATGAAGGGCACGCCCGAGCAGCCGATGTGCGGGTTCTCGGCGCGCACGGTGGCGATCCTCCAGTCGGTCGGCCGCCCGTTCGCCGCGGTCAACATCCTCCCTGACCCCCGGATCCGCCAGGAGCTCTCGGGCGTGTCGAACTGGCCGACCATCCCCCAGCTGTTCATCGACGGCGACTTCGTCGGCGGCTGCGACATCGTCACCGAGATGTACGAGTCGGGTGAGCTCCAGCAGGCGCTCGGCCTCGAGAGCGCGCCGGCCGAGGCCGCACCCGCGCCCCAGGCGTCCGAGCCGGCCCCGCTGACCATCGAGAACCGTTTGTAGCCGGGTTGCCGGGCCGGGCGGCGATCAGCCAACGACGAACGACAGCGTGGTCCGCCCGGTGAGCAGCAGCGAGCGGTTGCGATACACGGGCCGCTTGGCGTGCCCGGGGAAGCCGGCGGTAAGACCGTCGTAGTTGGCCAGCCCGGCGATCGCCTGCCGGAGCTCGAACAGCGACGAGATCGCGTTGGTGTTCGGCGGGGGGCCCGAGCTCGAACTGCTCGCGAACAGAGTCGATAGCGCGCCGGAGAGGCCTTGGGTGGAGGTGCCCGTCCCGGTCGGCGCCGGCGGGCCCTTGATCGTGACCTCAGTCGGGCCGCTGGCGTCGAAGGGAATCCGCAGGCGGAAGCTGAACGTCCGCAGCCCGCCGCGGTAGACCCGCACATGTAGCCGCACAGGCACGAGCTGCCCGGCGTGGACGTGCCGGCGGGCGCTGGCGCCGAGGATCGCCGCCTCGGCCAGGCCGCGCTGGGCGTCGATGTGCGCGGCCACGTGGCTGACGTGCAGGGCGGCGAAGTCAACCCGCTCGAGCGCCGCGAACGCGTTGGTCACGTCGGTCCCGGCGGCGGTGGCCAGCTCGGGGGGCGCGAGGCCCGTGTCACCGGGGACTCCGGTGCCTACGTAGCGGTTGCAGAAGCCCAGCGGCGTGCGGCTCTCGCGCAGGTAGATCCGCAGGCACATCTGCCCGGACTCGTTGGCCGGCGGGCCGTTGTAGATCTGCGTGGCGGCCTGGGCCACGGCGAGCGGAGCGATCGTGTCCACCTGCGAGGCGCCCAGGGGCAGCCCGATATCGGTCTCGTCGGCGACCTGGGTGTTCAGGGCGAGCGACCCGCCGGTGTCGAGGTCCCGGGCGCTGACGTCGACCGGCACGGTGCTCGGCGGCGATCCGAGCTGGCCGATCACCGCGTTCGGCGTGTCGCTGGTGATGGTGCCCAGGGTGTGGCCGGGCGAGGCGAGCTTGTAGCTCGGCTGCGCCTCGGTGGGATCGGGATTGTTGATCACGTCGTAGACGTAGGCATCCTGGAGCAGCAGCGAGCGGCGCCCGGCCCCGTCGAGCTCGTGGCCGAACGCGTAGATGGTCGGGCCATTCACGTACGTGACCGTCCCGACCGCCCCCTCGGGGATCGCCCCCGAGGAGTAGCTCGCGGCCACGGAGGCCCCCGGCACCAGCGATTGCACGGGGAAGTTGACCACGGTGGCGCCGGAGGTGGGCGCGGCCAGCACGACCCGGCCGACCTTCGCCGCCGCCCGCTGGAGCACGCCGAACAGCGCCGGCGAGAGGCCACCCACGGTCAGCGGCCCGAGCAGCGGGCGCGGCTTGACCGCGAGCCGCGGCGCCGAGGAGGGCGGGATGACGGGCTCGCCGAGCATCTGGTCGATCGGGGTGACCAGCACGACGTTGTTGCCGTACTGCCCGATGCCCTCGGAGATCGCGCCGATGTTGCCCTCCCCGCCGAACCCGTCCGGGCAGTAGACCGGCGAGCCCGAGAACCCCTCGGCGACCCCGGTTGACGCGACCGCCGGCCCCGACACCGAGACGAGGATCCGCGGGCCCTCCCCGGCCGCCTGGACGATCGAAATCACCTGCACGTTGAAGGACGAGATCGTGGTCCCCGAGACGACGGTCTCTCCGGTGCAGTTCATGCCGGGCGTGACCTGCGCGAGCGACAGGGTCTCGCCGCCGCTGGCTAATGCGGTCCCGGCCGCCGACAGCAGCACGGCGCAGAGGACGAGGATGAAAGTTGGTAGGCGCACAGAAGCCCCGCAGGCCGCCTGGTCCCTGGCCGGCGCGCGAGAGCATAACATCGCGACATGGCGGCAACCAGGGCCGGCACGGCCCCCGTCGTGGCGCTCCACTTCGGCGACGGGGTGCTTCACGCGATCGACCAGACAGAGCTTCCCTGGCGCGAACGGCAGCTTGAGCTCCGCACGGCGGCCGAAGTCGCCGACGCGATCAAGCGCCTGGCCATCCGCGGCGCACCGCTGATCGGCGTCGCCGCGGCCTACGGCGTGGCCCTCGAGCTCGCCCGGGACCCCGCGCCGACCAGTCTGAGCCGCGCGGCCGAGACCCTGCGCACCGCGCGACCGACCGCGGTGAACCTGAGCGCCGCGGTCGACCGCGTGGAGCGCGCGGTCCAGGCGGTGGGCGAGAGCGATGCGGGCGATGCCGCGCTCACCGAGGCCCGCGCGATCGAGGCCGAGGAGCAGGCGGCCAGCGCCGCCATCGCCACCCACGGTGCCGAGCTGCTGGCCGGCGCCCGGCGGATCCTCACCCATTGCAACACCGGCGCGCTCGCCGCCCCGGGGCGCGGCACCGCACTCGCGGTGATCGCCGAGTTGGCCGCGCGCGGCAGCCTGGACGCCGCCATCGCCACCGAGTCCCGCCCCCTCCTCCAGGGCGCCCGCCTGACCGTCTACGAACTGTCCCGTCTCGGAATCCCGCACGAGCTGGTCGTCGACTCGGCCGCGCCGGGGCTGATCGCGGCCGGCGCCGTCGACGCGGTGATCGTCGGCTGCGACCGGGTGGCGGCCAACGGCGACGTGGCGAACAAGGTCGGAACCTATGGGCTTGCGCTGGCCGCGCGGGCAGCGGCGATCCCGTTCGTGGTCGCGGGTCCCACGAGCACAATCGACCTGGCAACCCCGACCGGTGCGGAGATCACGATCGAGGAGCGCGACCCCGACGAGGTGCGCCTGATCGCCGGGCGGAGCCTCACCCTCCCCGGGACGCCGACCCGCAATCCGGCCTTCGACGTGACCCCGGCAGAGCTGGTGAGCGCGCTGGTCACCGAGGACGGGGTGCTGCGACCGCCGCTCGCGTCAGGGCGATGAGGGTGGCGGGCTCGTCCGCCGGTACTCGAGGTGCTCGACGATCCGGCGCGAGTCGCAGATCGCCTCCCCGTCAATGACCAGCACCGGCACGCGCCGCTGGCCCGTCAAAGCCTCCACCTCGGGCCGTCGCGAGCGCCGCTGCGGCACCGCCACCTCCGAGAACGGGATGCCCTCGCGCCGGAGCGCCCGGGCCACCTTGCCGCATGGGCACAGCCAATCGGTCGGGGTGGTGCAGCGGTAGAGCGTCGCCACGACCCGGCGATCCCTACAGCCAGCCCAGCGGCGAATGGCGAACGAACGCTCCGGCCATGCGCAGGGCAACCGGCTGACGCGATCCCGGCGGCGCGAGCCGCTCGCCTTCGCGCTCGCGGTACCACGCGATCGTCTCCTCCAGGCAGTCCTCGTGCGGCGAGGTGCGCCAGCCCAGCTCGCGCTTGGCCTTGGCGCTCGAGAACGCCCAGTGCAGCGAGGCCGCCCGGACCTCGGCGGGGCTGGGGACGGGCGCGCCGGGAAGCCACTGACCGGCCTGTGCCATCGCCAGGGCCACCGGCCCGGGCAGCCTGACCGAGGGCGGCTCGACTCCGGACAGCCGGGCCAGGTCGGTGAACAGCCGGTCCAACGTGAAATTGCGGTTCCCGAGGATGTAGCGCTGGCCGGGCAGCCCACGCTGGTCGGCGAGCAGATGGCCCCGGGCCACATCCTCGACGCCGACGACGTTCAACGTCCCGTCCACGTAGGCCGGGATCTGACGGCGCAGGAATCGCCGGACCAGCACAGTGGAGGACCGGCCCGGGTCGCCGGCGCCGAGCACGTGGGCCGGGTTGACCACGACGACCGGCAGACCCCGGTCGACCAGCCCGAGGGCGACCTCCTCGGCCTGGTGCTTGGCGTCGAGGTAGGGAATCCGGTAGCGGCCGGCCTCCCACACGTTGGTCTCGGTGGCCACCGATCCGCGCCGTGCCGGGCCGATCGCCGCCACCGACGAGGTGTAGACGACCCGCTCGACGCCGGCGCGCAGCGCCTCCTCGAGCACGATGCGGCTCCCCTCGACGCCCAGCGCCTGCACAGCCGCCCGGGGCAGCGCCAGATTGGTGGTGTCGGCGAGATGGAATACCCGGTCGACCCCGCGCAGGGCACGGCGGACCGCGCGGCGGTCGAGGATGTCGCCCCGCGCGAGGTTCACCTCCAGCGCCTCGAGCGAGGCCACCTCCGAGCTCGGCCGGACCAGCGCTCGCACATCATCACCCCGCTCGACCAGCAGCCGCGCTACATGGCCGCCGAGGAACCCGGTCGCGCCGGTGACGAGGGTGCGGGCCAACTCTGCGTCCTCTGGAGCTGAAAGAAACCGAGCCGAGCCGGAGGCTCAGCGACCGTCCCGCCGCCGCCGGCGGCCCCCGAAGGCGAGCGCGCCGAGCGCGGCGATGCCCCCGCCAAGCACGAATCCGGCGATCCCGGCCCCGATCACCACCTGGCGCTGGTGCTGGCGGAGCTGGCCGCGCCAGTCGGTGAGCTCGCCCACCTCGTGACGGAGCCTCTCGAGCGACTGCCCGAGCTCCTGACGGTTGTGCTCGATCGACGCCCGGATCTCCTCGGGACTGCGGGTGGCCATCAGCGCTCCCCCTGACTCTGGGACACCGCCGTCTCGCTGACCAGACGGCTCTCTGCCTCGCTCTTGGCCGCGACCGTCTCGCGGATCCGCTTGGCCTCGTCGATGGCCATCGTCGGGGTGGGCGGCGCGCCGCGCTTGAGCAGGCGGGTCGCGGTCGCGAAGGCGAGCACGGCCAGGATGGCCAGCACCCCGAACACGATCAGGAAGCCCAGCCAGATGTCTCCCGCGCCCTGCACCAAAATCGCGTCCAACCCCCATGCGGCCGCCTCGAGCCCGATCACGATCGCGAACACCCCAAAAACCGCGCCGGCGACGATCGCGATCGTCCCCTTGAGCAGGCTCGTGGCCTTGCGGCCGACCTCGACCTTGGCCAGCTCGATCTCCTCGCGGATCAGGTTCGAGACCCGGTCGGAGACCTCGCTTACCGCGCCGGCCAGGTTGTCTGACTTACCGTTGTTACCGGGCAAGGCGCTTGAGGATCAGGGCGAGCAGGAGACCGCCGCCGAACGCGGCCCCCGCCGCGACTTCCGGCCGTTCGCTGGCCAGCGCCGCTGCCCGTTCCGGCACGGAGGAGCCACCGGCGGCCGTTTCCGCCTGCGCGGTGGGCTGGCCGGTCGAGGTCGGGGTGTCGTCGGTCACTCGGGCGGTTCTTCGCCGAACACGCGCATCCAGATCATGGTGGCCACACGCGTGGATACGAGCGTCGCGAGCGCGCCGGTTCCGGCGAGCAAGCCCGACCAGAGCAGACGCTTGAGCAAGGGGCTCTCAGTCATGGGCAGAGGATTCAAGCAGACCGGGAGGCGGCGGTCCGCGCCGGAGTGGACGGCTCGGCCAACGCCGCGCCTGCGGACGCCTCTGGAGCCGGCGCGGCGTCGCGCTCGAGACCCCGACAGATCGTCTCGACGATCATCGTCTTGGCGGCGTCGAGCTCGTCCTCCGCGACCGCGTCCCGGTCGAAGATCCACCGGGTCAGGACCTGCTCGATCGACCCGTAGAAGGCCAGCGCTCCGAACTCGGGGGTGATCTCGGACCGGAACACCCCTTCGGCCTGGGCCCGGGCCACGATCCCGGCGATCTGCTCGTAGGCCTCGCGGATCTTGGCCAGATGGGTGCGCCCGAAGGTGTTGGCCGCCCGGGTCACCTCGACCACGATCACCTTCATCAGCTCGGGCTCGTGGCGATAGGAGTCGACGATGAACCCGGCGATCGCCGACAGCTTCTCGCGCGGTGAGCGCTGCGAGCGGTCGGCCTCGGAGATCGCCTGGAGCATCACGTTCCAGCGCTCGAGAAACAGCGTGTCGAGGATCTCGTCCTTCGAGGAGAAGTAGTGGTAGACGAGCCCGTAGGCGACTCCGGCCTCGTCGGCGATGTCGGAGACCCGGCAGGTGTGGAAGCCCTGGCGGGCGAACACCCGCATGGCTGCGTCGAGGATCATCCGCCGCTTGTCGGTGGCTGCGGTGCCGGACGCGGCCATCAGGTCTTCCAGCCGTAGGTCTCGGGCCGGCGATGGGTGAGCGCCGGAATCCGGCGCCGGACCCGCTCCAGGATGTCGAAATCGATGTCGGCCACGACCGTCGTCTCCTCGTCGGGGGCCTGGGCCAGGACCAGCCCCCAGGGATCGATGATCATCGAGCGCCCGCCGCAGCGCGGACCCGGCGGGTGCGGGCCGATCTGGTTAGGAGCGATCACGAAGCACTGATTCTCGATCGCGCGGGCCCGCAAGAGCACCTCCCAGTGATCGCGGGTGGTGGCCAGCGTGAACGCGGCCGGCACGGTGACCACTAGGGCTCCGCGGACGGCCAGGATCCGGTAGAGCTCCGGGAAGCGAACGTCGTAACAGATGGTCATCCCGAGCGGCACGCCACCGGCCAGCTCTGAGAGCACGACCTCCTCGCCCGGCTCCTCGGTGGCCGACTCGGCATACACGTCCCCGTCGACCTCGACGTCGAACATGTGGAGCTTGCGATAGACCGCGCGCACCCCGCCGTCCGGCCCCACGTGCACGCTGGTGTTGGCCGTCTTCTCCTGGCCCTCGACACGCTCCACGATCGACCCGGCCACCAGGTCCACCCCGAGCTCGGCCGCGGTCGAGCCCGCCCATGAGACGAACCGGCCGTCGAGCGGCTCGGCTCCCGCGGTCATCTGCTCGGGGGTGCCAAGCACGCTCCATTTCTCGGGCAGCACGATGACCTCGGCGCCGCGCCCGGCGGCCTCCCGGACGAGACGATCGGCGGTCTCCAGGTTCCGGTCGGTGTCCTCAGTGGAGTTGAGCTGAACGGCGCCCACGCGCATCGGCGCCTCCTCTCCCCGTAGTCGATTGACCAGTCAGTCAGGCCAGTTTACCCCTCGCTCCCACCTCTCATGCCATGAACGTGCCGCTCTGGACCCCGTCCGCCAGCCCGGCCACGGCCCCCGAACGAACCAACTCCTCGATCTCCGCCTCCGAGAATCCCGCCTCGCCCAGCACATCTCCCGTGTGCTCGCCCAGTCCTGGCCCCGGCGCCCGCGCCGCATCCCCCGGTGTGCGGCTGAGCTTGAACGGCAACCCGAGCAGCCTGACCGGCCGCTCGGCGCCCGGCTGGTCGAGCGAGACGACCATCTCGCGCGCGGCCACGAGCTCCGAGTCGAGCGCCTCGTCCAAGCCGAGCACCGGCTCCAGACAGCAGTCGTGCTCGGCGGCGAACGCTCGCCACTGCTCACGCGTGCGCGCGGCGAAGATCTGGCAAACCGCGCGGTGGGTCTCGGAGCCAGGCGGATCGAAGGCATGCTCGGCCAGGTCCTCCCGGCCC
>JAFAWR010000167.1 GCA_019241635.1 Solirubrobacterales bacterium | reverse complement strand
CTGGAACACGAACGCGGCCGCCGCGCCGTTCTCACCCTGGGAGTCGAACTTCACCGGGCCCTGAACGCTGTTCAAGGTGACCCCGCTGTGCAGGTAGGAGATGATCTTCGAGTTGTCCAGGCTGTGGGTCGCGGCGACCGCCTGGGCCACCACCTGGCCGACCGAGTACGCCTCGGCCACGTCGGCGCCGACATCGGCCGCGGTGCCACCGTATTTGGCCACGTACTCGTTGACCATCTGCTGGCTCTGGGTGTTCACGTAGCCGGGGTACCACCCGTTCGGGTACATGATCGCCTCGGCGTTGGGGTTGCCGCCCACTGCCTTCACGAACGGCGCGCCCTGGTCCGGTCCGGCCGTGGCGATGAACGCCTTCGGGTTGTAGTGCTGCTGGACGAACGCGTGAACGAACGCGGACACGGTGGGGACGTCGACCGAGCCGAGCACGACCACATCGGCCTTGCTGCTCGCCACCGCGCTGGCGATCGGGGCGTAGTCAGTGACTTCCGCCGGGAAGACCTTGTTGTAGACGGTCTTGATGCCCGCCGCGCTCAGGATCTTCTGGGCCAGCGGGATCTGCGGCTGGGTGAACGGGTCGTCGCTGGTCGCGTAGGCGGCGGTCTTGGGCCGCTGGGCGGCGGGCAGGCTGGCCACCCACTTGGCGAACGGCACGAGGTTGTCGATCACCGGCAGGCTGACGTCGAAGATGTTGTGCAGGCCATTGCCGAACGCGGCCGGCGCACCACCCGCGCCCTCGACGAACGCGTAGCCGTAGCGATTGACCACCTTGGAGGACGGCACCGTGAGCAGCGTCGAGAACGGGCCGAACACGAGCTTGGCGTGGTCGGAGGAGATCAGCTTCTGGTAGTTGGTGACCACCTGAGCCGGGCTCGAGGCGTCGGAGACGATGTCGAGCTTGACCGGATGCCCGAGCAGCCCGCCCGCTTTGTTGACGTCGTCGGCCCACAGCGTGTAGCCGCGCTGGAAGTTCTGACCATCGGAGGCGAAGTCGCCGGACAGCGAAAGCGAGGCTCCGATCACCACCGGCGAGCCGGTGGCCGCCCCGCCGCCGCTCGAGCTCGAGCTCGAGCCGCTCGAACCGGACGCCGCGCTCTTGGTCGAGGAGTTGCTGCTCGACCCCCCGCATCCGGCCAGCGCGGCCGTGATCGCGGCCACGGCAATTACCGACGACACCCAAGCTCTTGGCCTAGTCATCTCGACCTTCTCCTCCCCGCGCGGGTTACCTCGACGTGCGGACACAGAATGCGTGCACAGGCCGCTCCGCGGCGCTTCCACAGGCCCTTAGCCGTGGCCACGGAACTGGACTGCAAACGTTTGCTGCAATCGTGTGCGACCCTATCGACGTCACTGTGAGGTGTCAAGGGACGCCGTGTTGCGATCAGCTTGTCTCGGCGCCGACGCGGTTGATCCGCGGATCACCAGCTCGGGTGCGAGCAGCAGCTGGCGCGGCGGCAGGTCGGTCCCGCGCAGCTGCTCGAGCATCAGCCCCGCCGCGGTGGCCCCCAGCTCGTAGTGCGGAACGCGCACCGTGGTGAGCGGCGGCCGGAAGCGGTCGACGAACGGCATGTCGTTGTAGCCGACCACCGAGACATCGTCGGGGCAGCTCAGCCCCGCCCGCTCGAGCGCGTCATAGCAGCCGAGCGCCAGCAGGTCGTTGCCGGCCACGATCGCGGTGAAGTCGTGCCCGCGGGCGATCAGCTCGCCGCAGCGGCGGGCGCCCTCGCGCTCGGTGAACGTGTCGCTGAACACGACCAGGTCCGGGTCGAGCGTGAGCTCGCACGCCTCCATCGCGTCGAGGAAGCCCAGGTGGCGCGACCAGCCGGTGTAGAGCGTCTGGGAGCCGGCCAGGTGCGCGATCCGCCGGTGCCCGAGCATGGCCAGGTGCTCGACGGCCAGCCTCACCCCCTCGTGGTCATCACCGGTGACCGCGGGGAGCGCGTCGCTGTCGACGCGGCGGTTGACCAGCACGACCTTGGCTCCGCTGCCCACCTGGTCGGCCAGCAGCCAGTGGTCGCGGCGCGCGGTGGCGGCGATGAACCCGTCGACCTGCCGCGCGCTCATCGCCTCATAGGCGACCCGCTCGCGCTCTGCGTCGTTGTCGGTGTTGGCGATCAACGGGGT
>JAFAWR010000151.1 GCA_019241635.1 Solirubrobacterales bacterium | reverse complement strand
GTTGGGGCACGACTACCTCGGCTTCGTGGAGTTCTTCTTCGCCCGGTGCTTCAACGAGCCACACTCGACCAAACAGATCGAAGACTGCACCGGCTGGGCGCTGCAGACCACACCACAGACGATCCTGGACACCATCCTCGGAACCGGAATTCCCCGCGAGGAGTTGTTCAGAGACACCTGCACGCGGGTGAGCTGTCCCACGCTGGTGATCCACGGAGGCCAGGACCTCATCCGTCCGCACATTCAGGGCGAGGCGCTCGCGAGAGCGACCGGCGGAGATTTGGTCACGCTCCACGGCGCCGGCCACATTCCCCTGGCGCGAGACCCGGTCAAGGTCAACCTCCTGATCCGGGAGTTCGTGGACCGGCGGCGGCCCACGTCGGCTTGGACGCGCGCCAAGGCCCGGGGCCGCCGCGCGCTCTACGTCTCCTCCCCGATCGGCCTCGGGCACGCGCAACGCGATGTCGCCATCGCCGACGCGTTGCGCAAACTCCACCCGGACCTGCAGATCGACTGGCTCGCCCAGCATCCGGTCACCGCGGTGCTAGAGGCGCGCGGCGAACGGATCCATCCCGCGAGCGCTTACCTGGCGAGCGAGTCCGGGCACATCGAATCCGAGTCCGCCGAGCACGACCTCCACTGCTTCCAGGCCCTGCGTCGGATGGACGAGATCCTCGTCGCGAACTTCATGGTCTTCCACGATCTGGTCCGCGACGATCACTACGACCTCTGGATCGGAGACGAGGCGTGGGAGCTCGATTACTTCCTGCACGAGAACCCCGAGCTGAAGACCGCGCCGTACGCCTGGCTCACGGACTTTGTCGGGTGGCTGCCGATGAGCGACGGCGGCCAGCATGAGGCGTTCCTGACCGCTGACTACAACGCCGAGATGATCGAGCAGATCGCCCGCTACCCGCGCGTGCGCGACCGCGCGATCTTCGTCGGCGACCAGGACGACATCGTCCCGGACCGCTTCGGCGACGATTTGCCAATGATCCGCGACTGGACCGAGCAGAACTTCAGCTTCGCGGGCTACGTCACCGGCTTCGACGCCAACGCGTTCTCCGACCGCGCGACCCTCCGTCACGAGCTCGGCTATCGCGAGGATGACCGCGTGTGTCTGGTCACCGTCGGCGGGTCCGGCGTCGGCGCGCATCTTCTCCGGCGTGTCATCGACAGCTTCCCCGAGGCGAAGCGGCTCATCCCCTCGCTGCGGATGATCGTCGTCGCCGGCCCGAGGATCGATCCGGCAACCCTTCCCTCGCACGACGGGCTGGAGATCCGCGCGTACGTCCCTGATCTATACCGCCACTTGGCCGCCTGCGACATCGCCGTCGTTCAGGGCGGACTGACCACCGCGATGGAGCTGACCGCCAATCGTCGACCGTTCCTCTACTTTCCGCTCGCGCATCACTTCGAGCAGAACTTCCACGTCCGCCACCGGCTCGAGCGCTATGGCGCGGGACGGCGGATGGACTTCGAGGACTCACCGCCGGAGGCGATCGCTACAGCCATCGCTGAGGAGATCGGGCGCGAGGTCGAATATCTCCCGGTGGCGAGCGACGGCGCCGCCCGGGCTGCTTCACTGATCGCCGATCTCATCTGACCGGAAACAGAAAGCGGCGGCCTGCCGGTGGCCGCCGCTCCCCGATGCTCCGCGGTGTCACCGAAGCGCCGCCCGGGGGCACAGCCGGCGCTTCGCCGCGGAGTGGTTCGGTCCTCTCCTCCCTACGAGTCAGACCATCCCGAAGACTGCGATGACCCCGAGGACCCGGTGGACTGCGATGACTGTGTGACCAGGACGACCCGGTCCCACACGGCGCCGGCGCCCGATACCCCGAGCTCGGCCCTGTGCACGACGGTGCCGGCGGTCAGGTCAGACGAGCTGCACGCCGAGTTGGCGTTGTCGTCGTCACCCTGTCCCTGATCGTCGTCGCCCTGGTTGCCGCCGCCGTCATCCCCGCCGCTGTTGTTATCGCCACCGCTGTCGTGACTGCGCAGGCTGCTGTTCGACGTGTCCGTGGACTCGCACGCGATCTCGGTGTCACCAGTGACCTGACCACTGACGGTCTGTCCGTTATTCAGAGCGATGGTCAGAACGCCACCGGTGAACGATTGGACTGTGCCGGCATCCTGGCTCTGGGTCTGACCGGTGCCGCCCTGGCCCTGATCCCCGCCGCCGAAGCTGCGGTGGTGAACCCGAGCATGGTGCGCGTGGTGGTGGCGCCCGTGACCTCCATGGGCCAGCGCGCTCGCCGGAACTACGGCGATCAGCGCGCACGACGCGACGACCGACAGCACGATCTTCCGCATGTAAACCTCCTTGCGCCGCCGTCCCTGCCCGGTCGCGGCGCTTCGTGTGCTCTTGTGACGGTGAAGAGCGGCGTCAGCGCAAAAGGTCACGCGACGCGTGCGAGATGTTCAGTCGCCCGAACTCCCGCCGCCGTCGCCTCGGTCGGCCGATCCGGAGCCCGAGTCGTGGCGGGCGGCCGAGTCCTCGCCTCCCGGACGGAGCCCATGGGACTCCGAGGCCATCTGCATCTCGCCGCCGTCTGACCCGTGACCCGCGTGGGAGCCATCGTCCGAGCCCGAGCTGCGCGCCGATGCGTCGCCGCCATCGCTTCTCTCCGTCCGGTCGCCCGACTCCGCCCCCGCCGATCGCTCACGCCCGCCCGCATCGCGCCGTCCGGTCCGTTGACCGTCGTCGCGACCGCGCGAACGATCGGACGGTGCCTCATGGCGCGCGGAGTACCGAGCAGGTTCGAGCCCGCGGGTGCCGGACCGCGCAACGGTTCGATCGGCGCCTGGCACGGGCCAGCGAACCGGCTCCGCGCGTGTCAATCCGGCCGGGGCGACCGCGGCCACGATCGTTGCCCGAGCGCGCGTCATCGCGGGGCGCGCCTGGACCGAGGCCTCGGCGCGGGCGGCGGCCGACCGGTGATGCCCGGTGTGATGAAGCTGAACCGCAGCCCCGGTGAGAATCGTGCCGGAGGCCAGCAGCGCCCCGAGCTTGAGCGCGAGCCCGCCGGACGACGCCGCGCCGGCGCCGGCGGCCAGCTCGCCCGGCCCGGGCGCGTCCGGGCCCACGGCGGCGATCCACCGCGCCAGGGGCCACGGCGTGAGCGCGGTGACCGCGCCGCGCAGGGTGGTCCGGGCCCGATGAACCAGTTGTCGCACCGCGCCCTCGGACAGACCCATCGAGCTCGCTACCTCGGCCCGGCCCCGACCGTCGAGCGCCGTTCCGATCATCGCCTGGCGTTGGCGGGCGGGCAGTCGAGCGATCTCCGAGAGCGCGGCCCTGGCCAGCGCCCGCCTCTGCACGATCTCCTCAACCGTCTCGGCGCTGGCCGTCGCCTGATCGAGCGGGAGGCACGGCGGCGCCTGCGGCCGACCCGCGGCGTTGCGGAGGATCTGGTAGAGCCAGCCGCGCAGGTGCCTGACCTCCGAGCCCGAGCGCAGGGCGGCGAACGCGCTGAGGAACGCCTGCTGCACGATGTCCTCGCTGCGCTCGTCCCGGCACAGCCGGCGCGCCATCGCCTGGAGCTCCGGCCGGTAGCGCTCGACGATCGCGGCGAACGCCCGCTCGTGACCGGCCCGCGCCAGGCTGACCAGTCGCTCGTCGGACTGGGAGCTCAGCAGCAGGTCGGACAGCCGCGGGCTCACGCTTGGCCAGAGGTCTGGAATCGAAGCGAGCTTCCCGCGGTGGCCGGATGTGGACGGAACCCGCTCACCACGCGGCCATGATGCTACCCGCCCTGGCCCTCGGCGCCGGTTGTTTTTCTCGGCGGGAACAAATGTCCGCCGGGGCGCGTCCTTCAGGTGTCGACACCCACTCGTCCAAGGAACGCCATCGTGCCTCCGTATCGCGCGGCCCGGGTGCTGATCGTGGCGCGCCGGACCGCCGACAGCCCGCAGTTGTTCGAGGCGGTCGCCCGCCGCGCCCGCCAGGGACCCTGCAACTTCACGCTGCTCGTCCCCGCCTTCCCCCGCGGTCTGCACCCGGTGGGAGATCACGGCGCCCCGGGTCAGCGCGCCGCCGACCCGGGCCAGCGCGCCACCGACCCGGGTCAGCGCGCCGCCGACCCGGGTCAGCGCGCTGCCGAGCGCCGGATCGCCACCGCCGTTCCCCTCCTCTCGCGCGCCGCGGGAGCCGAGGTGGTGGCGGTGATCGGCGCCCACGAGCCGTTCGCGGCGGTGCGAGACGCCCTGCAGCTGATGGGCTACGACGAGGTGATCGTCTCGATGCTCCCGGCCCGCGTCTCGCGCTGGCTGCACCTCGAACTGCCGGTCCGGATCCGGGCGCTTGGCGTGCCCGTCACCGAGGTGATCGCGACCGAGGCGCCCGCCTCACCGCTCCCGGCCGCATGACCGATAGCTCAACGCTCCCTCCCAACCGGCCAAACCGGCCAAACCCCACACTCGACCCCCGGCCTTAGCCGAGTGTGGCGAAACGTGCGTATAGCGGCCCAAATGCCACGCTCGAACGAGCGTCCGCGCCGAGTGTGGGGTTTGGCCGCTTCCGCTCGCGAGGTCCCGAGCGCCCGAGCGGACTCAGGCCACCTCGACCAGCTCGTTCGTCTCGACGGGCTCGACCGTGTCTTCCGCGTGGTAGTACTTGCCGCCGCGCATCCACGACGCCACCGCCGCCACCAGGCAGCACCCGGCAGCGAAGTAGAACACGGTGTGGATCCCGCTCCCGAACGGCTTCGACACGAGCGTGGGGAAGAACCGGTGGCCGGTCAGGTACGTCGCGGTCGCGTGCGACAGATGTGGCAGCGTCGGCGCCAGCAGCGTGCCGATCGGGTTGTAGCCGAGGAACGACGCGAACAGGCTGCCGACCGGCGGGAGGTGCGAAACCTGAGTCGCGGCGGCAACCGGCACGCCATGCGAGACCAGCCCGTGGTACAGCACGCCCGGGAGCGTCGAGGACAGACCGACGATGACCAGGCTGAAGAACACGCCGATCGACAGCACCGAGGCGGCGTTCTGGAAAGTGGCCGCCATGCCGGCGCCCGCGCCGCGTGCATCGGGCGGCAGGCTGTTCATGATGCCGGTCTGGTTGGGGGCCGCGAACAGCCCCATGGCCGAGCCGATCAGGAAGATCACCAGCCCGAACTCCCAGTAGGAGAAGCTGACCGGCAGCGCGATCAGCAGCAGGAAGCCGATCGCCGACAGGATCATCCCGCCGGTGGCGAACGGCCGGGCGCCGAAGTGGTCGGCCAGCCGGCCGGCGAACGGCCCCACGACGAGGAAGCCGACCGACAGCGGCAGCATGTAGATGCCCGCCCACAGCGGGGTGTCGGCGAAGCTGTAGCCGTGCTCGGGCAGCCAGATCCCCTGCAGCCACAGGATCAGCATGAACATCAGTCCGCCGCGGGACAGCGCGGCCAGGAACGCGGCCACGCTCCCCCCGGAAAAGGCCCGGATCCGGAACAGCTGCAGGCGGAACATCGGGTATTCGACGCGGCGCTCGACGAACACGAATACGACCAGCATCAGCGCGCCGCCGACCAGCGCGGCGATCACGCCGGGAGCCGTCCAGCCCATGGTGTGCCCGCCGTAGGGCAGGATCCCGTAGGTGATCCCGACCAGGACCGCGATCAGGCCGACCCCGAAGGTGACGTTCCCCAGCCAGTCGATCCGAGCCGGCGACCGCACCCCGCGCTCCTCGAGCTTCATATACGCCCACACGGTCCCGAACAGGCCGAACGGCACCGAGACGAGGAACACCAGCCGCCACGACACCGGCGCGAGCACGCCGCCCAGGACGAGCCCGATGAACGACCCGGCGATCGCCGCCACCATGTTGATGCCGAGCGCGAGACCGCGCTGCTCGGCCGGAAACGCGTCGGTGAGGATCGCGGAGGAGTTGGCGAACAGGAAGGCCGCCCCGATCCCCTGCACGACCCGCATCACGATCAGCCACAGAGCGCCGTTCGATCCGGTCATCCAGGTCACCGACAGCAGGATCGATCCAACCGTGAAGACGGCGAAGCCGAGGTTGTACATCCGCACGCGCCCGAACATGTCCCCCACACGGCCAAGGCTGACCACGATCACCGCCAGCACCACCATGAACCCGAGCAGCATCCACAGCAGGTAGCTCGTGTTCGACGGGGTCAGCGGGTTCAGATGGATTCCACGGAAGATCGCCGGCAGCGCGATGATCACGATCGACTGGTTGATCACCGCCATCAGGATCCCCAGCGTGGTGTTCGACAGCGCGATCCACTTGTAGTTGTCTGACTTCATGTCTCGCGCTCCTTGAGTCGGTCGATCAGCTTGTCGAGAATCGCCACCGCCTCGGCGAGCGTCGCCACCTCGCCGTCGTCCAACGCCGCCATCTCCTCGTGCAACAACGCCCGGTACTCGGCGCGCAACCGCTCGAAAACCTCGAGACCCGCCGGCGTCAGGCTGACGAGCACGGCCCGACCGTCGGTCGGGTCGGGAACGCGCTGCACCCACCCGCGCTCGGCCAGCCGGTTGACCAGCAGCGTGATCGCGGGCTGGGTGACGCGCTCCTCGGCGGCCAGCTCGGTGATTCTCCGCGGCCCGGCCCGCAGAACCCGCAGCACGCCCACCTCGGTGCGCGACACGCACACGGTGGTCCGGGTCAAGAACAGCCGCGAGAGCTCGGAGCTGCGCTGGGGAAGACCTTCCGCAATCTCGTCGAGGTGCGAGCTGCGGCGATCGGTCCGGGCGCTCTGCATGAGGCGCTTATATTAGCCGCTAATACGCTTGTCCGCCGCCGCGTCCGCCCGTCCGCCCGTCCGCCCGACCGCTCGCCGAACCAGTCAAACTGCGGGCCGGCGCATGGCCTCGAACCGCCCCGTCCTCTGGCACCTCCCGCTCTCTCACTACAGCGAGAAGGTCCGCTGGGCCCTCGACCACAAACGCATCGGGCACGACCGGCACGCACCGGTCGGCGGCGTTCATATCCCGGTGGCTCTGTACCTCACGAGGGGCCGCCATTACACGTTCCCCGTGCTCGAGCTGGACGGCCACCGGATCGGTGACTCGAGCGCGATCATCGCCGCCCTCGAGCGCCGTCAACCGGACTCCCCGCTGTATCCCGCGGATCGGAACGAACGTGAACGCGCGCTCGTCCTGGAGGAGTGGTTCGACGAGCACCTCGGCCCCTCCGTTAGGCGCTACGTGTTCCACGTCATGCGCAGCGACCGCGAGCTGTTCGACGAGCTCGCCGCCCAGCAGGTCCCGGCCCCACTCAGGCGCTACCGGCGACTCGCCGGCGCATACGCTCGCGCGTTCACGGGCACACGCTTCCAGACGGTCAGCGACGACAAGGCCGCGCGAGCGCGCGAGGAGATGCTCGCGGCGCTCGATCGCCTCGAGTCAGAGCTCGGCGATAACCAGTACCTGGTCGGTGAGCGATTCACGGTGGCCGATCTGACCGCCGCGTCCCTGTTCTATCCGCTGGTCTTGCCGTCCGAGGGTCCCCTCCATCTCGAGCCACCGCCTGAGGTCGCCCAGCTCCGGGACGAGCTCGCGGGCCGCCGCGGCTACCGGTGGGTCAACGAGATGTTCGCCCGCCACCGCGACAAGGGCGCGGCCCGGGCCGCCGGTTGACGACGTGACGTCGCACCACCTTCAGTCCCGGCGCTCGCCGAGATAGCTCGCGGTGAGCAGCGCGCTGTCGGCGCGCAGGCGCTCGGCGCTGTCGGCCGCCACCATCTCGCCGTGCGAGAGGACATAGCCGCGATCGGCGATCTCGAGCGCCAGGTGCACGTGCTGCTCGACGAGCAGCACCGCGGTCCCGTGGGTCGAGGCAAACTCGCGCACCACCGGCAGGAGCCGCTCGACGATGACCGGCGCGAGCCCCAGGCTGAGCTCGTCCAGCAGCAGCACCCGCGGCCGGCGGACCAGCGCCCGGGCGATGGCCAGCATCTGCTGTTCTCCGCCCGAGAGCAGACCGGCTCGGCGGTCCCCCAGGTCCCGCAGTGCGGGGAAATGAACGAACGCCGGCTCCGGGTCGCGCAGCCCGTCGAGCCGGAAGTGCTCGCCCACCGTCAGCCCGTAGAAGATTCCCCGGCCCTGGGGCACCTGCACGATTCCCCGCCGGACCCGCGCCGTCGGGGACACGCCTGCGAGGTCCTCGCCGGCCAGCCGGATGAAACCCTCCATCGGCTTGACCAGCCCCGAGATCGCCCGCAGCGTGGTCGTCTTACCGGCCCCGTTAGCGCCGATCAGCGCCACCACCTCGCCCGGATCGACGGTCAGGCTGAGCTCGCGCACGACTGGGGCGCGCTCATAGCCCGCGCTCAGCCGGTGCAGCGCGAGCGCCGGGGGCTCGGCGACGTCGCCGTCGCTTTCAGCCATCCCGCTCATGCCTCGCGGCAGGTCATCGGCTTCAAGCTCGCCACCGCCCAGGGATCGTCGTGATCGAGCGGCCATGAGGCCGGTGGCCGCGCCGGCTCGGAAGCGTCGCCATTCCCCCCCTCCGCCGGCATCCCTCGCTGCCGGAACTGCCGCGGCGAGCACCCGTAGGCCTTGCGGAACAGGCGGCTGAAGTGCGGTGCGCTGGGCAGCCCCCACCGCGTCGCGATCACCGAGATCGGCTGATCGGCGTACGCGGGATCGATCAGATCCCGGCGGCAGCGGTCGAGCCGGGCCGAGCGGATGAAGTCGCACACGCTGAGCCCGGCGGTCTCGAACACCCGGTGCAGGTAGCGCGTCGAGATGAAGCAAGCCCGGGCCAGTTCGTCGGGACTCAGGTCCGGGTCGCCGAGCCGCGCGTCGATGTGCGCCTGAGCGTGAATCAGCAGCTCGGCCGTGGAGCGGGGCCGCGGCGGCCGCGAGGCGTCGAGGTCGACGTACAGCCGGCGGACCAGGTCAACCACGTGCTCGGCCAGGCCGGTGTCGTCGCGGGCGATGCTCCCGTCGGCCAGGCCGGTGGCCGCCTCGCAGCAGAACCGGACGGCGAGGCGGGGCAGGCCGGACTCGCCGGGGATCCGCAGCGCGGTCAGCCGCGAGACCTTGCCGGCGTGCTTGCCCAGGGCCGCCTTGGGCAGCCGCATGACCAGCAGGTCGAACGGTGCGTCGGCGCGGAAGATGGCCGGTTGCGAGGTGTCATAGCTCGTTATGTCGCCCGGCCCGATCATCGTCGCCCGATGCTGCTGGGCGCCGTGCAACCGCCCGCGCAGGACGATCTGGATGTGCAGGCACTCCGGGTCGCCGGCCACGATGTCCCGGGGCGTGCGCTGCATCGTGTTCGGCCCCGCGGCGATCCGATAGACGCCGATCTGACCCAGCCGGTCCGCCCACATGCGCGCCCAGAAGCGATCGGTTCCGTCGGTGCCGATGTGCAGCGGGTGATACGCGTCCCAGGAGGACTTGGCCCAGAACTCCACTCGGTGCGGTGCCGGCACCGCGTTGGTGTCGATCAGCAACGTCATTGCGCCAGACGTCTCCGTGACCTCAGCCCGTCTCTCCCTTGCCGGTGGTGCACCGACCGGCGCCACTCTATCGATGGGCCGAGGACGTGTCGAGGCTGCAAACGAAGCACTAACCCACGCCACTTGTCGCTCAGCGCACACCCGCCCCGCCCCCTTTGCGCATCCGCGCACTCATCGAAACGCTCCGCAATCCGGGGCGCCGGACCCGGCCTAGCATCGCGGGGCCTTCGCATCTGACCAACGGAGCCCATGTTGTGCCGCTCCCGGAGACGGTCGCGGCACGGGGAGGAGTGCACATGGACCGAATCCTTGCCACCCACACCGGGAGCCTCATCCGGCCGCCCGAGCTGCTGGCTTTCCTGGCCGCCAAGGAGCGCGGCCAGGACGTCGACGAAGCCGCGTACCAGAGCGCGCTGAAAGACGCGGTGAACGATGTGGTCCGCCGCCAGGTCGAGGCGGGGATCGATGTCCCGGACGACGGCGAGATGGGCAAGGCGAGCTGGATCACCTACCTGTACGAGCGGGTCAGCGGGCTCGAGGTGCGCCAGATCGAGCTCGAGGGCGGGACCATGTATCCCCCGAGCCGGGACCGCCAGGCGTTCCCCGGTGCCTACGCCGCGATGGACGCGCTCGAGAACGCGAGCGTCAACGAGTCCAACGCCGCTGCCTCGACCGACATGCCCAACGAACAAGCGGCCGCCGAGGGGCAGGGGGTCGCCTGGGTGTGCACCGGGCCGCTCACCTACGACCGCGCCGCAATCGACCGCGACATCGCCAACTTCAAGGCCGCGCTCGAGGGTCAGGACGTGGTCGACGCGTTCATGCCGGTGGTGGCGCCGGCCAGCGCCTATTGGCTCCAGAACGAGCACTACGCCGGCGAGGAGGAGTTCATGTTCGCGCTGGCCGACGCCCTGCGCGAGGAGTACCACGCGATCGTCGACGCCGGGTTACTCGTGCAGGTCGACGACGCGGTGATGATGCACGAAGCCGACACGATGATGTCGCGTGGTCAGTCCTGGGACGACTACCGCCGGTGGGCAGATCTCCGCGTCCGCGCGCTCAACCACGCGCTCGAGGGCCTGCCCGAGGATCGCGTCCGCTACCACGTGTGCTGGGGCAGCTGGCACGGGCCGCATGCCTTCGACCCCGAGCTCAAGGATGTCGTCGACCTGATCCTGGCCGTGAATGCCGGCACCTACGTCATGGAACAGGCCAACGCCCGGCACGAGCACGAGTGGCGGGTGTGGGAGGAGGTGCCGCTGCCCGAGGGCAAGAAGCTGATCCCCGGCGTGGTCACCCACCACACGAACGTGGTGGAGCACCCCGAGCTGGTCGCGCAGCGGCTCGTCCGTCTGGCCGGCGTCGTGGGCAGGGAGAACGTGCTCGCCGGCACCGACTGCGGCTTCGCGCAAGGGGCGTTCATCGAGCGTGTGCACCCCGAGATCCAGTGGGCCAAGCTCGAGGCCCTGGCCGAGGGCGCCAAGCTCGCCTCCCGGCAGCTCTGGGGCGCCAAGGCCGCGGTGTGACCGCATCACCTTTCAGAAGAGGAGGAGACCGTGACTACTACGCACGTGCGTAAAAGGTGGCCCGCGGGCGTTGCGCTGCTCGCCACCGCGATCATCGCCGCCGGCTGCGGCGGCAGCAGCAGCACCACCACCAGCAGCACCTCGAGCTCGGCGCCCGCGAGCGCCAGTTCGACCGCGAGCTCGCAGACCACCACCTCGGCTTCAACCGGCGCGGGCGGCGCCGGTCAGGCCTCGGTGACCGACTACCTGTCCTACGTCGGCGGCAAGGCGGGCAAGGCCAGCGCATCGCTTCCGCCGGTGAACATCGGCTGGGTCAACCAGCAGGGCGGCGCCCAACAGATCGGGCCGCTCGCCACCAACGGGGCCGAGTCCGCGGTCAAGTACGTCAACACTGAGCTCGGCGGCGTCCACGGCCATCCGGTCAACCTCGTCACGTGCTACATCCGGGCCGCCGAGGAGGAGGGCACGACCTGCGCCCAGAAGTTCCTGGCCGACAAGTCGATCAGCGTGATCGACGAGGGCGCGGTGGCCATCGGAGTGCAGTCGCTCTACTCGACCATCGGCGGGGCCAAGCCGGTCATCGTCGGCGTGGCCACCACTCCGGTCGACTCGGTGCAGAAGAACGCGGTGGTGCTGTTCGGCGACGTCACCCATGTGCTCGGGCCGTTCGGGACCTACGCCACGCAGGTGCTCCACGCCAAGACGGCGGCACTCGTTTACCCGAACATCGCCGGCATCACCGAGGGCGGCACCGCGATCGCCAACTCCCTCACGCAGGCCGGCGTCAAGGTCAAGAAGGTCGCCTACGACGAGAGCCAGACCGACCTGATCGGCCCGCTGACCGAAGCGGGCGCGCAGACCGCCGACATGGTCATCCCGTACAGCGACTCCTCGGGTTGCGTGAACCTGGCCAAGGGCCTCAAGCAGCTCGGGATCACCGACGCCAAGAAGATCGTCTCCGCGCCGCTGTGCCTGAACGGTTTGGTCTCGGCCGGTCTGGGCGGCGACTGGCCGATCTGGACCTACGCGATCGCCAGCTCCTTGTTCGGTGACCCCACCGACCCGGGCATGCCGCCGTACATGAAGGTCATGCAGACCTACGGCACGCCGGCGGCCGCCCCCGATCCGTGGAACATCGTGTCGTTCGGGCAGGTCCTGACCACGGTCAAGTTCCTCAACGAGCTCGGCTACGTGCACATCAAACCCGATGCGGTGCTGGCCAAGGCCAAGGCGTTCACCGGTCCGGTGGCGCTCGGCGCCCCGGCGCTGCAGTGCGGCAAGTACCCGAGCGCGCCGGCCGTGTGCAACGACCGCGCGCAGTTCTTCCAGTACAAGGGAAAGCACGTGTTCACCAAGGTGGCGGCCTGGCTGCAGCCGCCCTCGTGAGCAAGTGAGCATCACCTGAGGACACCGTGACCGAGCCCGAGCAGCACTGACGTGCAGCAGATCCTGCTGTTCAGCCTTCTCGGGCTCGGCTCGGGCGCGCTGATCGCCGGCATCGCGCTCGGCGTGGTGCTCACCTACCGCGGGTCGGGGATCATCAACCTGGCCACCGGCGGCGTGGCGATGCTCGCCGGCTACGCGTTCTGGGCGCTGCGCGCGGACCTCCTGCACTGGTCGACCGGGCCGGCGCTGCTGGCCAGCCTCCTCATCGTGCTGCTGATCGGCGCCGCCACCGAGCTGGTCGCGTTCCGCCCGCTGCGCACGGCGGCGCCGCTGGCCAAGCTGGTCTCCTCGCTCGGCGTGCTGCTCGTGCTGCAGGCCTCGATGCTGCTGGCCTTTGGGACCACTCAGCAGCCCGAGCCGACGGTGCTCCCGCAGAGCACGGTCCACGTCCTGAGCGCGGTGATCCCGATCGACCGCTTCATCCTGACCGGGATCGTGATCGTGCTGGCGGCCGCCCTGGCCGCGCTTTACCGGTTCACCCGGTTCGGCCTGGCCACCCGGGCGGCGTCTGAGAACGAGGTGGTGGCGATGCTCGGGGGACTCTCGCCCAACCGCCTGTCGATGCTCAACACCCTGATCGCGTCGGTCATCGCGGGCGGGATCGGGATCCTCGCCGCCTCGATCACCCAACTCGACTCGAGCACGCTGCCACTGCAGATCGTCCCCGCTCTGGCCGCCGCGCTGCTCGCCCGGTTCACCTCATTCGGCATAGCCTGCGCCGCCGGTATCGCGCTGGGGATCGTCGACTCGCTGATCCAGTACGTCACCAGCCTGTCCTGGTTTCCGACCTCCGGGGGCACCGCATGGCCGGGCGTCTACGAGCTTGTCGTGTTCTTGATCATCGTGCTCGTGATGTTCCTGCGGGGGGCACGCCTGCCAACCCGCGGTGAGCTGGTCGAGCGCCGTCTCCCCGAGGCGCCGCGGCCGCGCCGGCTGGCCGTCACCGCGCCGGCCTTCGCGGTCGTGTGCGCGGTCGCCCTCGTGGTCCTGCCCTTCGATTTCCGCGAAGCGCTGGTCAACTCGATGATCGGCGCCCTGATCGCCCTGTCCCTCGTGGTGATCACCGGGTTCGTCGGTCAGATCTCGGTCGTGCAGCTCACGCTCGCCGGCGTATCCGGGTTCACGATCTCTCACCTCGCCGTCAACGCCGGGATCGGTTTTCCCATCGCGCCGCTCCTCGGTGCCGGCGCGGCGCTCGTGCTCGGGCTGATCACCGCCGCCTCGGCGCTGCGCGTGCGCGGCGTCAGCTTGGCCGTGGTCACGCTGGCCGCCGTGGTCGCGATCACGAACTTCGGCTTTCTCAACACCACCTGGGGCGGCGGCCAGACCGGCTCGCCGGTCCCCGAGCCTCGCCTCCTCGGCCTCGACCTCGGCCCCCGCGCGGGATTCCGCGGGCTTGACGGGAACCTGCCGAGCCCGGTGTTCGGCTGGCTCGTGCTCGCGGTTACCGTGGGGCTGTGCGTCGCGGTCGGGCTGTTGCGCCGCGGCACGCTCGGCCAGCGCATGCTCGCGGTGCGCTCCAACGAACGCGCCGCTGCCGCCGCGGCGATCAATCCTCGTGCGGTCAAGCTGATCGCCTTCGGGATCAGCGCGGTGATCGCCGGGTTCGCCGGCGCGCTGTATGCCTAC
>JAFAWR010000089.1 GCA_019241635.1 Solirubrobacterales bacterium | reverse complement strand
CTCGGCGTACCCGCGGTGGTGATGACGCTCGGCATGAACGGCATCATCCAAGGGCTGTCGCTCGGCGTCACCCACGGCCTCACCTGCGGCGGCTGCACGAAGCCGCCGCCCACCGCGCTGATCAACGCGATGACCGGCAAGACGCTCGGCATCGACACGAGCCTGCTCATCTGGGTGGTGGTGATCATCATCGTCTCGGTCACGCTGTCCTTCACCACGTTCGGGCGGCGGGTGTATGCGGTCGGGAACTCCGAGCGGGTCTCTCACCTCTCCGGCGTGAACGTGAAGTTCGTGACGATCGCGCTATACGCGCTCAGCGGGCTGTTCGCGGCGATCGCGGGGGTGGCGCTGGCAGGATTCGGCGGCGGCGCGACGATCGGGATGGGCGATCCGTACCTGTTCCAGTCGATCGCCGCGGTGGTGATCGGCGGGACATACATCCTGGGCGGACGCGGCCACTACCTCGGCACGGTGGCCGGAGCGATCGTGCTCACCGCGCTGGTCAGCGTACTGCTCGCCCAGAACGCACCGGACTATGCGCGTGACATCGTGTACGGCGTGGTGATCCTGGTCATCCTGCTCGTCTACGGACGTCAGCGGAGCGAGACATGAAGGCGATCGTGTGGCAGGGTCCCGAGCGGATGGAGATCGGCGAGCGGCCCGAGCCGCGCGATCCCCGCCCCGACGAGGTGGTGATGCGCCCGGGCGCGGTTGGGATCTGCGGCTCGGAGGTCGAGGGCTATCTCGGCCGCATGGGAAACCGGACGCCACCGCTGGTCATGGGCCACGAATTCGCCGGCGAGATCGTCGCGGCGGGCGCCGGGGCGGAGAACTGGATCGGCCGCCGCGCCGCGGTCAACCCGATCGAGGGCTGCGGCCGGTGCCCGCTGTGCCGCTCGGGCCAGGAGAACATCTGTCCCCAGCGAACCTTGATCGGGGTCCACTTCGACGGCGCGTTCGCCGATCTGGTGCGCGCGCCGGTGGCCAACCTGCGAGCGCTTCCTGATGAGCTCGACATCCGGGTGGGAGCCCTGGCTGAGCCGCTGTCCAACGGCGTGCACGGCGTCCGTCTCGGACTCGCGGGTTACCGAGCGAGCACGGCCGCGGTGATCGGGGCGGGCACGATCGGGCTGGTCACGCTCCAGGCGGCCCTGCTCAGCGAGATCCCGAGTGTCGCGGTCATCGAGCCGCAGGACGCCCGGCGCGAGCGGGCCCGCACGCTTGGCGCCGATTCGGTTCACTTAAGCGGCGAGGACGCACGCGCCGCCGCCGGCGAGCTCGGCTTCGATCTCGTCCTCGACGCGGCCGGGGCCCAGGCCACCCGCGCGATGGCGATCGACCTCGTGCGCCCGGGCGGCCGGGTGGTGTGCATCGGGCTGGCCACCGACGACACCACGCTCTCCTTCCACTCCGTGATCCGCGATCAGATCACGATCATCGGCTCGTACGCTTACACGATGGGTGACTTCGAGCAGGCGCTCGAGTGGCTGGCCGGCGGACGCGCTTCGCTCGGCGAGCTCTCGCCGGTCCTCCCGCTGGAGGAGGGGCCGGACATGTTCGCGCGCCTGGCCGAGGCTCCGCCCGACCAGGTGAAGGTGTTCCTCGCCGGCGCGGGACGCGCGGGTTGACCGACGGCACCCCGCTGAGCGGCCGGGTGGCGGTCGTCGTCGGGGCCTCCACCGGAATCGGCGCGGCGACCGCGCGCGCGTTCGCCGGGGCCGGCGCGACCGTGCACGCCGCCGCCCGGCGGAAGCCGTCGCTCGGCGACGGCATCGAGGGCCACGAGCTCGACGTGACCGATCGCGCCGCCGTCGACCGGTTCGCCCGGACCATCGGCGGGGCAGGGCCGGTCCATGCGCTGGTGATCGCGGCCGGTACCAACCTGCCCGACCGCTCGTTCGAGCGCCTCACCCCGGAGGGCTGGGACACGCTGATCTCGGTCAACCTCACCGGCGCGGTCAACGTCGTCTATGCGTTCCGCGACGCGCTGCGCGAGACGCGGGGCGACGTGGTGCTGATCGGATCGATCTCGGGCAGCTGGCCCGACGGGTCCGGGCCCGGCTATCAGGCGGCCAAGGCCGGGCTGCTCGCGTACGCGCGCGGCGCGGGGCTCGAGGAGCACCTTCGCGGGGTGCGCTTCACCACCGTGCTGCCCGGAGTGGTCGACACGCCGATCCTGGATAACCGTCCCGAGCCGCCCTCCGCGGAGCTCCGGGCGCACATGCTCCAATCCGAGGACGTCGCCGCTGCGTGCCTGTTCGCGGTCACGCTCCCTCCGCGCGCTCACGTCCCCGAGCTGACCATCCTGCCGACCGCGTTGCAGGCGGTCGGCAAGACGAATGTCGCCAACCCTCAGATCCCCGCCGACTGAGCCTCTTTCATCGGCAGCGGCTCGATGCGGCCGACGATGGTCAAATAGGAGAACGCTCCCACGAGGCCGAGGGCTCCGGAAAGCACGAGCGCAGGCACGAACGAGCCGTTATCAAGCGCGACGAGCGCGCCGGTGGTGGTCGCGCCGAGTACGCCCGCGATGTTCGAGGCGAAGTTCTGGATCCCGCCAATCGAGGCCACGTGCCCCGGCGTCGGGGCGACGTCCGCGGGCAGCGACCAAACCGACGCCGCCGCGAAGGTGAGCGCCGCGTAGCAGACGCA
>JAFAWR010000289.1 GCA_019241635.1 Solirubrobacterales bacterium | reverse complement strand
TGTTCGAGAACCGGTTGTTCTTCGTCGACAAGCTGGTCCTCATGGGCGCCTCGATCACGATCTGCGATCCGCACCGCGCGATGGTCGTGGGTCCCCGGCGGCTGACCGGTCAGCGGGTCGACTCCCCGGACATCCGTGCCGGCATGGCGATGCTGATCGCGGCGCTCGCCGCCGACGGTGTCACCGAGATCGGCAACGTCCGCCACATCGATCGTGGTTACGAGCGCATCGACGAGCGCCTGCGCGAGCTCGGCGCGCGGATCGAGCGTGAGGACGACGTACCGGTCTCGGTCTGAGCGACCCCGGCGCTCGTCCGACCCCGCCTAGACGCGATCATCCCGCACATGGTCGAACGCCTTCCCAGCGGAACGCGCGACTTCCTGCCCGACGAGATGCGCGAGCTGCGCGCGATGACCGACCGCGTGCGTGCCGTGTTCGAGAACGCTGGCTACGGCGAGGTCTATACACCGGCGCTCGAATACGAGGCCACGTTCACCCGCGCCCACATGGATCGGAGTCCACCCACCCCGCCGGCCTACCGCGTGTTCGACGAGCACGGCAACGTGCTCGTGCTCCGCTCGGACATGACGGTGCCAATCGCGCGGCTGGTGGCCACCCGCTACCACGAGGTCGAGCCGCCGATGCGCTTTTGCTACTTCGCCCACGCCTACCGTGGCGTCCGCCCTCAACGCGGTCAGTCCCGCGAGTTCCTCCAGGCCGGGATCGAGCTGGTCGGCGCCGAAAGCCCCGAAGGCACCGTCGAGGTGCTCACCGTCCTGTGCCAGGCCCTCGACGCGGCCGGCCTTCAGAACTATCGGGTCGGGCTGGGCGACGCCTCGCTCTATCCCGCGCTCCTCGATCGCCTGGACGTGCAGGACCCCGAGCGGCGCGAGCGGATCCTCACTGAGCTCGTCGACGGTGACTTCGTCGGCCTGCAAGGCGAGATCGATGCCCTCGGCCTGAGCGAGCGGGACGCATCGCTCCTCCTCACGGTCCCGCGCACCCGGGGCGGACCGGAGGTCCTGCACGCGCTCGAGGGTCCGCTCGAGCACGCTGCGACCGGAATGCGAGCCGTCCACGCCCTGCTGCGGCCGAATGTCGCCGACCGGGTTATCTTCGACCTCGGGCTGGTCCGCGGATTGGGCTACTACACGGGCGCGGTGTTCCAGGTCTACGACCCCGCCTACGGCGTGCCGATCGGGATCGGCGGCCGCTACGACGACCTGCTGGGCCAGTTCGGCCGCCCGCTCCCCGCCGTCGGCTTCGCGCTCAATGTCGAGCGGCTGCACATCGCGCTGACCAGCGAAGAGGGAGGGCGGCGGACATGAACGACCTGCGCATCGCGGTCCCGCGCGGGGCGCTGTTCCGAGAGACCCTCGATCTCCTCGATCGCCTGAACCTGGACACCCAAGAGGTCCGCAGCAACGATCGCAAGCTGCTGTTCGATGAGGCGGGCATCATCACCATGCGTCCGTCCGACGTTCCCACCTACGTGGAAGCCGGCGCCGCCGACCTCGGCATCACGGGCAAGGACGTGCTCCTCGAGCAGTCCGAGCGCGAGCTCTACGAGCTCGTCGATCTCGGCTACGGCCAGTGCACGATGGTGCTGGCCACGGTGGCCGGCGATGACCCCGCGGCCGAGGCCCTGCGGCGCCTGGGCGTGATGCGGATCGCCACCAAGTATCCCCGCATCGCCACCCGCCACTTCCTCGAGACCGGGCGTCAGGCCGAGATCGTCGAGGTCAAGGGCTCGGTCGAGCTCGCGCCGCTCGCGGGGCTGGCCGAGGGGATCGTCGATCTCACCGCCAGCGGGGCGACGCTCAGGGAGAACGGTCTGGTGGTGCGCGAGGAGATCACCACGAGCACCGCCCGCCTAATCGCCAACCCCGTCTCGCACAAGCTGAAGGCACGCGCGATCGACGCGTTGCTGGAGCGACTCGATGCGGTGTGAGCGGCTGACCGTCTCGGAGGACCCGGCCGAGACGGCGGCGGCGCTGCGGGGCTTGATTCCCGCTCCCGAGTCGGTCCGCGACCGCGTGGCCGAGATCATCGCCTCGGTCCGGTTGGGCGGAGACGAGTCGGTTCGACACTACACGCGCCAGTTCGACACCGACGGCGCCGAGCCCGGTCCGATGCTGGTCGGCGAGGGCGAGCTCGACGCCGCCGCCGCGGCCCTCGCGCCCGACATCCGCCGCGCCCTCGAGCGTTCGATCGAGAACCTCGAGGCGGTGATGGTCGCCTCGCGACCCGCCGCCCCCGCCCACAGCGTGGACCTCGGCCGCAATCGCATCGTCGTCCGGTCCGTTCCGGTGGCTCGTGCCGCGGTGTACGTCCCGGGCGGGCGAGCGCCGTATCCCAGCACGGTCGTGATGGGCGTCGTGCCGGCGAGGTTGGCCGGAGTGGAGCACATCGCGGTGTGCTCGCCGCCGGGCAAGGACGGTGAGATCGATCCGGTCATCCTCGGCGCCTGCCGCCTCACCGGGGCATCCGCGGTTTACCGGGTGGGCGGCGCACAAGCGATCGCCGCCCTCGCTTACGGGACCGAGACCATCCAGCCGGTCGACGTGATCGTCGGCCCCGGGAACCTGTACGTGCAGGAGGCCAAGCGCCAGGTGTTCGGTCAGGTGGGGATCGACGGGTTCGCCGGACCGAGCGATCTGTTGGCCGTCGCGACCGCCGACGCCGACTCGGACACGCTCGCGCTCGACCTGCTGGCCCAGGCCGAGCATGGACCCGGCACGCTCGTGGTGGCGGCGAGCGATTCGTCACCGTTCCTCGACGTCCTCGAACAAAGCCTGGGCCAGGGCACGGACACCGGCGCGGTCGCCGCGCTCGTCCGGGCCCGCGATCCCGAGCAGGCCCTCGCGCTCGCCGAGGCGTTCGCGCCGGAGCACCTCCAGCTCATGGGCGCAGGGGCCGAGGCCCTCGCCGATCGGGTCACCAGCGCCGGCTGCGTGTTCGTCGGTGGCAATGCCGGCACGGCGTTCGGCGACTACATCGCCGGGTCGAACCACATCCTTCCGACCAACGGCGCAGCGCGATTCGCATCCGCGCTGAGCCCCGAGCACTTCATGCGCCGCTTCACCGAGGTCCGCATCGCCGATCCCGCTGAGCTGGCCGCGTCGGCTGCGCCGCTGGCCCGGGCCGAGGGCTTCGATCTGCACGCCACCTCGATGGAGGCACGCATCCGGGACAATGACCCGCGATGACCCGCACGGCCCAGATCGATCGTAAGACCGGCGAGACCGAGGTTCACGTGAGCCTCGGACTCGACGGCGAGGGCGCCGGGGAGCGCAACACCGGCGTGGGCTTCTTCGACCACATGCTCGATCTGCTGGCCCGCCACGGGCATTTCGACCTGGTCGTCCGGGCCACCGGCGACCTCGACACCGGCGCGCACCACACGGTCGAGGACGTCGGGATCTGTCTCGGCCAGGCGCTCGACGCGGCGCTTGCCGACCGCGCCGGCATCGCCCGGTTCGGGCAGGCCACGATCCCCATGGACGAGGCACGCGCCTCGTGCGCGATCGACATCTCGGGAAGGGGCCTGTGCGCGTTCGAGGCCGAGCTCCCGCCCGGGGCGATCGGCAACTTCGACCATGAGCTGGTGGAGGAGTTCATGCGCGCCGTGGCCCTGAACGCGAAGCTCACCCTGCACCTGACCGTGGAGCGCGGGACCAATGCCCATCACGCGATCGAGGCGGCGTTCAAGGCGCTGGCCCGGGCGCTCCGGGCGGCGACCGCGCTGGATGCTGAGGAACGTGGCGTACCGAGCACCAAAGGGACGTTGGTATGACCCGCGTCGCCGTGATCGATTACGGCATGGGCAACCGCCGCTCGGTCGAGAAGGCGCTCGAGCACGTTGGGGCGGAGGTGAAGATCACCGCGGAGCACGAGGACCTGGGTAATGCCGACGGGCTGGTCCTGCCCGGCGTCGGGGCGTTCCCCAAGGCCATGGGCAACCTGGACACGCTCGGGCTGCCCGAGCTGATCCGCGATCTCGTCGAAAAGGACAGGCCACTGCTCGGGATCTGCCTAGGCATGCAGCTGCTGTTCGACACCTCCGAGGAGATGGGCGGCGCGGCCGGCCTGGGGCTGATTGGCGGTGAGGTGACCCGCCTCGCCGCCGGCGCTCACCGCGTTCCGCACATCGGGTGGAACGAGGTGCGCTTCGAGCTCGCCTCGCCGCTCACGGCGGAGCTTCCGCACCCCGGCAGCCCCTTCTACCACGTGCACTCCTACGCGGCCCGACCGCGCGACCCCGGTCACGTGATCGGCACCACCGAGTACGGAGAGCGGTTTGCCACGATTGTCGGCCGCGGCAGCGTGTTCGGAGTCCAGTTTCATCCCGAGAAGTCCTCCCGGCACGGCCTGGGCATGCTCCGCAGCTTCGTTGCGTTGTGCGCGGGCGGCGCGGCCGGATCCTCTCGCGTGGCCGCATGATCCTGCTGCCGGCCGTCGACATCCTCCAGGGCAAGGCGGTGCGCCTGACCCGGGGGGAGTTCGACCAGAGCACGGTCTACGACACAGATCCCCTCGACGCCGCTCGGCGATGGGTGCAGCAGGGCGCGCGCAGCCTTCACGTCGTCGATCTCGACGGTGCGCGCAGCGGCGCGCCGGTGAACCTGGAACAGGTGAGGCGGATCACCGCCGAGGCCGAGGTGCCCGTGCAGGTGGGCGGCGGTCTGCGGACGATCGGGGCGGTGCGCGACGCGATGAGCTCCGGCGCCTCCCGGGTGCTGCTTGGGACGGCGGCCTATGTCGATGTTGACTTCCTCGACCAGGCGATCGCCGAGTTCGGCGACCGGGTGGTGGTATCCGTCGACGTGCGCGGGGGGCGCCTGGCCGCCGCCGGGTGGACCAAGCAAACTGACATTCCGCTCGAGGCGGTGATCGAGCACCTCAATGCTCGCGGGGTCCGGCGGTTCGTCTACTCGAGCATCGACCGCGACGGCATGCTGGCCGGCCCCGACCTCGACGGCGCGCGCCGCGTGGCCGAGGCCGTGCGCGGGAGCTACACCTACTCCGGCGGCGTGTCATCAGTCGAGGACCTGCGGTCGCTGGTCGACCTGCGCCAGGTCAACCTCAACGGGGTGATCGTCGGCAAGGCCCTGTACGAGGCCCGCTTCACGGTCGGCGAGGCGCAGGCCGTCCTCGACGGCGGGTCCTGAGTGCACTACAAGCGCGTCATCCCGTGCCTCGATGTCGATGGTGGCCGGGTGGTCAAAGGGGTCGAGTTCGTCGACCTGCGCGACGCCGGCGATCCGGTCGAGCTCGCCTGCCGCTACGACGCCGCCGGCGCCGACGAGCTGGTCTTTCTCGACATCACCGCGACCTCGGATCGTCGCGAGACCGTGGTCGAACTGGCTCGCCGCACGGCCGACGACGTGTTCATCCCGTTCACCATCGGTGGCGGCATCCGCTCGGTGACCGACGCCCAGGCCGTGCTCGACGCCGGCGCCGACAAGGTGTCGGTCAATTCCGCGGCGCTCGCCCGGCCGGAGCTGATCGACGAGCTGGCGGCCACGTTCGGCGCGCAGTGCGTGGTGCTGGCCATCGACGCGAAGTCACGCGGCGGGGAGGGATGGGAGGCGTACCTGGCCGGCGGGCGAACCCCGACCGGACGCGACGCGGTGGCGTGGGCGCGTCAGGGGGTGGAGCGCGGAGCGGGGGAGATCCTGCTCACCAGCATGGACCGCGACGGGACCAATGCCGGCTATGACCTGGAGCTGACCGGGGCGGTCGCGCGTGCGGTCGAGGTGCCGGTGATCGCCTCGGGCGGGGCTGGGCGCCTCGAGCACCTGGCGGAGGCGCTCGAGGTGGGGGCGGACGCCGTGCTGTGCGCCTCGATCCTGCACTACGGCCGGCACACGGTTGGCGAAATCAAGGCGCATCTGGCCCGCGCCGGAGCGCCGGTCAGGCCGGTCGGCTAGCGCCCGCGTCCGGCACGACCGAGAACTTCCGGACGCGCGCGCTGGCGCCGACAAATGGCCTGGGCAGCGACCCGCGGGGCGCAGAATCCCGCGCCTACTTCGGTCACACCTGCAGTATGTATGTTGGCCCGGTTGATTCAGCCGCGGTTAGGCGGCCTCTTCCACGTATCCGGCAGCGGCGCATGCATCGCAATACGCGGCGGGCGGGACGCGGGGCTCATAACAGCCAGGACGGCAGCACGTTGAGGACCGCTTCGGCCGACCTCGGCCGATGCGGGCTGCAGCGGCATCCTTGAGCTCCTCGCGCATGCGATCGAGCTCCGCCGCGTGCTCCGCGCAGAACCGTCGGCCGGAAACGGCCGGCTCCTGACAATGGCTTCCACTACGACAACGCATAGACAGACAAGGATAGCAGGAAGCTCTCGAACGCACGTTCCCTGCGAGCTTCTTTGCAGTCCGTATGCGGGGATTTCGTGGGCGCTCTGTTGCCTGGTGGCGAGCGCCGTGTAGGGATTAAGTTAGCGCTCCGCGGACGCCGGCGTTCAGCGATGATTGGGCAGCATCTGGTAGAGCATCGTGTAGCCGCTCAGATAGATCGTGCCGACGTCATCGGCGACTACCGGATTGAACGCGCCATCCGGGAAGAAGAACACCTGACGGCCGGTGCGGACGTTCAGACCGGCCGTCGTCCGGCTTCCCAGGTCGGAGTAGTAGATGGTGTTGCCGATGATGGTTGGCGAGCCGGAGATCTTGCCCCCGGCGGGATGCCTCCAGCGGATCGCCCCCGAGCGCGCGTCGAACGCGTAGAAGTTTCCGTCGTAGGAGCCGAGGTAGACCGTCGGTCCAAGCCCGGGGGTGTCCGCTACCGCGGCTGACGAGTAGACGTAGGCGCCGGTCCCGGTCGCCCAGGCGAGCTGGCCGGTCTTGGCGGCGAACGAGTACACGCGGCCGTCGGTATTGCCCATGTACACGCGCCCGAAGGCCACGGCGGGGGTCGAGTAGAAATTGCCCGACCCGAAACCGAAGTCCGCGCCGGTCGTGTTCACGGCCCAGATCTGGTGGCCCGTGGTGGCGTTCACGGCATAGGCTCGCCCGCTGTAGTCGCCGAAGTAGAGAACGCCGTTCGACAGTGCCGGGCCGCCCTTGACGGCGCCGCTGGCGTGATAGGTCCAGTTGACGTGACCCGTGGTGGCGTTCAGCGAGTACACCGTCCCGCCCTGGTCGCCGAAATACACGGCGTTTCCGTAGGCGATCGGCGACGACTCTGTACCGGGCGGAATTCGGTGCGACCAGACGATTTGCCCGGTCTTCATCGACAGCGCCGCGACCACGCCATTCCCCGGAGCCTGGGTCTGCACCGCGTTGCCGTTGGTCGAGAGCAACGCGACATACATCAGCCCCTGGCTGATCCCCAGCGCCGGGGAGGCCGCCGCCAATGTGCCGACCTTGGTCTCCCACAGCTTGCGGCCGGTGCGCTTGTCGATCGCCTTGGCCGAGCCGTCGTCGTCGATCAGGTACAGCGAGTTCTGATAGATGACCGGCGGGAACTCGAGCAGCGCGTAGTCCTGGAAGCGCCATCCGACGTGCAGCGGCGGCTCGGGAGCATTCGCCGGGGTGAACGTCCGCGTGCGCTCGGCATCGAGCCCGTAACGAGGCCAGGCGAAGTTGTCGACCGCGACCTTCTTCGGGGGCGGCGCCGGCGTCGTCGTCGTGGGGCGGGTGAACTCGACGTTGGGGTGTGAGACGTTGCTCGGCGAGTGGGCCAGAACGAACGCCACCACACCGCCGGCCAGCACAACCAGGACCGCCACGGCGACGAGCCCGCGCCGCAGCCAGGGCTGCGAACCGGGACTCGGCATGGCAGCCATGCTAGCCACCCGCCTTCCGGAACGACTTGGGAAGAAACTATGTCGATGCTGAACTTTCCTCCCAAGCGGGACGAGCTGTGGGAGCGCATCCGCGCGTTGCCGGCGGCGCAGCCGCTACTCGCACGCCTTGATGGCCGGGCCCCGGTCCATCTCGTGGGGGGCGCGGTTCGAGACGTCCTGCTCGGCGGTACTCCCTTCGACCTCGACATCGCCGTCGAGGGGGACGCGGCCGCGCTGGCCGCCTCGCTGGGGGGGAAGCTCAGGCTGCACGACCGCTTCGGGACCTCGACGGTGCTCCTGGACGGCTTCGCTTACGACATCGTGCGGTCGCGGCGGGAGAGCTACGCCCGGCCGGGCGCCTTGCCCGACGTCGAGCCGGCGCCCCTGGCCGATGACCTGCTCCGGCGTGACTTCACCGTCAACGCGATTGCGCTGGGGCTAACCGGTGAGGTGGCCGGCGAGCTGAACGCTGCGCCCGGCGCGCTCGAGGACCTGCGCGCGCGCCGGTTGCGCGTCCTGCACGACCGGAGCTTCATCGACGACCCGACTCGACTGCTGCGGCTGGCTCGGTACGCCGCCCGGTTGGGCTTCGAGGTTGAGCCACACACGCGGGAGCTGGCCTCGGCGGCGATCGAGAGCGGTGCGCTCCAGACGGTCAGCGGCGCGCGGGTCGGCGCCGAGCTGCGCCTGCTGGCCCGCGAAGACGATCCCGTCGCCGCGCTGTCCGCCCTCGCCGACCTCGGTCTCCACCGGGCCATCCACCCCGGATTCGGGCTCGAGGACGACGCGCTGGCCCGCCGGGCGCTCGAGCTGCTCCCCGAGCACGCGCGGCGGGACCGGCTCGCGCTGGCGTTGGCGGCGCGGGGGGTTCCGGCGGCCGAGCTCGCGGGATTGCTCGATGCCCTGGCCTTCGAGGCCGAGGATCGCGACGTCATCGTGGCGGGCGCGGGTAATGCCGCGGAGCTCGCGGCCGCTCTCCGGGCCGCGCAGGCACCGTCGGACATCGCGGCCGCCGCCGCCGGCGCGCCGGCCGAGGCGGTGGCGCTGGCCGGCGCCCTCGGTCCTGAGGCCGAGGCCCGGGACTGGCTCGAGCGCCTGCGCCACGTCAGGCTCTCGATCGACGGGCGCGACCTGCTCGCGGCTGGCGTTCCGGAGGGGCCGTCGATCGGCCGCGGCCTGCGCGCGGCGCTCGCGGCCAAGCTCGACGGCGTCGCCCCTGACCGCGAGAGCGAGCTGGCCCGGGCGCTGAAGGCCGCGGGCGCGCCGCAGTAGCCTGACGCGGATGGATTTGCGAATACCGGCGCCGTTCTACGTCCGGGGGGAGCACTTCGGGATCGACCTGCCGGGCGCCCAGGCGATGTTCACGACCCGGCGCGGCGGGTTCTCCGAGGGCCCATTCGCGAGCCTCAACCTGGGGCGCCTGACCGCAGATCAGCCCGAGGCCGTGCAACGAAATCGGGCTCACGTTCAGGCCCAGATCGGGCGGCCACCGGCCCACATCCGGCAGGTCCACGGCACCGAGGTGCGCCGGATCACCTCGCTGCCGGTGGCCGGCGTCGCACCCCTGCCCGACGAGGGTCTCGAGCTGCCCGAGGCCGACGGTCAGGCCACGGCGCTCCGTGACGTGGCGCCGATGGTCCTCGTGGCGGATTGCCTGCCGATCGCGGTGGCCGGCCGGATCGCGAGCAACGGCTCCGCAGCCGTCGCGATGCTTCACGCGGGGTGGCGCGGGCTGGCCGGCGGCATCATCGCCGCGGGGGTCCAATCCCTCCGCGAGCTGGGGGCGGACGGACCGATCGAGGCGGCGATCGGGCCGGGTGCCGGCGGCTGCTGCTACGAGGTGGGCGAGGAGGTCCACGCCCAGTTCGCCGGCCTCGGCCTTGGGCCACACGTGCGGCGTGGTCGCAACCTCGACCTCAAGGCGGTCGCCCGTCAGATCCTGGAGCGGGCCGGACTCGATGCCGTGTATGACCTCGGACTGTGCACGATCTGCTCGGACGAGAGCTTGTTCTTCTCGCATCGCCGCGACCACGGGATCACCGGGCGCGAAGCGGGGCTGGCGTGGTTGACCTGATCACCGGGCTGAGGGCCGAGACGGTTCGAGCCAACCTGCAACGGGTCCGTACCGAAATCGCCGAGGCCGGGCGGGATCCCGAGAGCGTCCAGATCCTCGCCGCGGTCAAGTACGTCCCGGTCGACGAGCTCGGGGTGCTCGCCGAGGCCGGCTTGACCATGGTGGGCGAGAACCGGGCTCAGGATCTGGTGAGCAAGGCCGAGGCGTATCCGGGCATCTTCACCTGGGATTTCATTGGCCATCTTCAGAGTCGGAAGGTGCGCCAGCTCCTGCCGCACGTCCGCTACATCGAGACCGTGGCCAGCGATTCGGCGCTCGAGCAGCTCGGGCGGCACGGCGAGCCGTCCACCGAGATCCTCGTCGAGGTCAACGCGGCCGGCGAGGAGGGCAAGAGCGGTATCGCAGCCGGGGAGCTTCCGGGCTTCCTGGAGCGCTGCCCGGTCAAGGTCGTGGGGCTGATGACGATGCCGCCGCTCGCCCCCGAGCCCGAGGCCAGCCGGCCCTACTTCGCCGCGCTCCGCGAGCTCGCGTCCGATCACAACCTGCCTCACCTGTCGATGGGTACGAGCCAGGACTACCTGGTGGCGGTCCAGGAGGGTGCGACGATCATCCGGCTCGGAACCGGCCTGTATCGGTCCTGAGCCCTCCGGAGCGTCATAATCACGGCAGGGAATTACCGCCTGCCAGCGAAAGATCGAATCCGAGATGGCCCTACGCGACACCTGGCACCGCACGCTCATGTACTTCGGACTGGCGGATGACGAGGACTACGAGGACGACCTCGAGCCCTACGCCGAGCCCGAGGTGGAAGCCCAGCACGCCTACAGCGATCGTCCGAATGTCCGCAAGCTGAGCTCACGACGCCGGCGCGACGAGTTCGACGACATCTTCGCCGACGACCCCGACGCCGACCGGCGCACGACGTCGCTTCGGCCGGTGGGGGGTGGTCGTGGCAATGGCCGCGGGGGCGCCGACCGGGTGCACGTGGTCGTCCCCAAGAACTTCAACGAAGTCCAGGACGTGGCGGACAAGTTCAAGGATGCGATCCCGGTCATCCTGAACCTGCAGAACACCGACCACGACCTCTCCAAGCGCCTGATCGACTTCTCGAGCGGGCTGACCTACGCGCTCGACGGAGGCATGCAGAGGATCGCCGACAAGGTATTCCTGCTCACGCCGCGCAACGTCGAGGTCTCCGCCGAGATGCGCGCGAGCTTCCTCGAGAAGGGTTTCTTCAACCAAAGCTGAGCGCGCTGCGGAGGTAGGCCTCGCGCCAGCGATAGATTTACCTTCATGCAGGTCGGACTGATCGGCGCTGGCAACATGGCCCGCGCGCTCGCGCGCGGCTGGGGAGAGCCCGTGCTGTGCTCCGACGGCGGGTCGGGGCGGGCCAAGGCGCTGGTCAGCGAACTTGGTGGCGAGGCGCTGGACTCGAACGTCGAGGTGGCCGATCGCTCAGATCTGGTCGTGCTCTGCCACAAGCCGGTGCAGTTCGTCTCGGTCGCGCACGAGCTGCGCGGGCACGCCAAGGCGGTCGCTTCGGTGCTGGGCGGTGTGCTGACGGGTTCGCTTCGCTCGGAGTACGGCGTCCCGGTGTTCCGGTTCATGCCGAACACACCGGTCGAGGTCTGCCAGGGCGTGGTGTGCTACTCGCCGGAGCGCGAGGTCGACGAGCACCTGGAGGCTCAGGTGCTCGAGCTGTTCGGTCGTCTGGGGTCCGTGGTGGAGGTACCCGAGGCCCTGATCGACGCGGCCAGCGCCGTCATGGGCGTCGGGCCGGCCTATCAGGCGCTGCTGGCCGAGGCGCAGGTCGACGCCGCGGTCCGGCACGGTCTGAAGCCCGGCCTGGCCAGCCGACTGGTCGCCGAGACCATGGCCGGCACCGCGGCGCTGCTTCACAAGCGCGAATACGACACGCTCGCCGTGCGCCGGGAGGTCACCTCGCCCGGCGGTACCACCGCCCGCGGGCTGGCCGCGCTCGAGCGTGCCGGCGTGCGTCCCGCCTTCCAGGATGCCTTCGATGCCGTGGTCGGGGCGGGGACCTGATGGTGCTCGCGGCGCTCACCCGAGGCGACATCGCCAACTACGTACAGGCCCTGTTCCTCGTCTACATCCTGCTGATCTTCGTCTACATCCTGCTCAACATGATGTTCTCGCTGGGCCTGCGGCCACCGTATTCCCGCTGGACCGACGCGGTCATGAACTTCCTGCGCGATGTCTGCGAGCCCTACCTCAGGCTGTTCCGCCGCTTCATCCCGCCGATCGGGATGTTCGACTTCACCCCGATGGTCGCGATCATCGTGCTCTACATCGTCCAGTACATCGTGGTCAGGCTGATTCAGGGCTGATGCGCCGGGTCGCGGTCGCGGGCTGACGTCCGCGGAGGATGAAGATGACGCAGGCGACGGAATCGCTTCGCATGGCCTCGGTCGCCCGGGCCGGGCTCGTCGCCGGGATCGTGCTCGTCCTCGATCAGGTGACCAAGCACACGATCGCCGCCGGCATCGCCCCAGGTGAGGAGAAGAAATTCCTGCCGCTGGTCGACCTCGTCCACTACCGCAATACCGGGGTGGCGTTCAGCATGTTCTCGAGCGGGGGGACGCTCGTGCTCGTGTTCACCCTGGCCGCACTGGCCCTGCTGATCACGTATTTCGTCCTTCACCCGGACCGTCCCTGGCTCTGGGTGCCGACCGGCATGCTGGTCGGCGGCGCGATCGGCAACCTGATCGACCGCATCGCCAGCGGGGCGGTCACCGACTTCATCAAGCTGCCCCACTGGCCCGCCTTCAACGTGGCGGACATGTCGATCACCTTCGGCGTGCTCGCTCTGCTGTGGGTGCTCGAGGGACCCCGGCAGCGCCGCGCAGCGGACTCGGCGTGAGCACCGACACCCGGATCGAGCTGCGGGTCCCCGACCAGGCGGCGGGCACGCGCCTCGACCGCTTCCTGGCCACCCCGCTCGGGTCGCGAGCCCGCGCCCAGGCGCTGATCGACGACGGGCGGGTTCGCGTCGACGGCGCCATCCGGCCCAAGCGCCATCTGGTCGCCGGGGGCGAGGCGATCGAAGTCGACGAGAGCGCCGGCGAAGGCCGACCTGCGCCTGACGTAACCGCCCCATTCGAGGTGGCCTACGAGGACGAGCATCTCCTGGTGGTAGACAAGCCGGCCGGCGTCGTCGTCCATCCGGCCCGCGGTCACTGGGCCGGGACCCTCTCGCAAGCGCTCGACGGGCGAGCCGCCGGAGGGGAGGAGTCCTGGCGTGCCGGGATCGTCCACCGGCTGGACCGTGACACCTCAGGGCTGCTGGTCGTGGCCAAGAGCGACGAGGCGCATCGCGCCCTGAAGGCGCTCCTGGCCGCGCGGCGGTTGCGCCGGGAGTACCTGGCCCTGGTCGACGGTCATCCGCCGGCCCGCACCGGGATGATCGACGCCCCGATCGGTCGCGATCGGCGCGACCGCAAGCTGATGTCGATCGACTCGGAGGCTCCCCGGGAGGCCCGCACCCACTTCGAGGTCGAGCGCCTGCTGCCCGCCGCCGCCCTCCTGCGCCTCGTCCTCGACACGGGCCGCACCCACCAGATCCGCGTCCACCTCGCGGCGATCGGCCATCCCGTGTGCGGCGATCCTCAGTACGGCAGCCGCGGGCGGTTCGGGCTGGAGCGACAGTTTCTCCACGCCACCCGCCTCGCCTTCACTCACCCGATGACCGGCGAGGAGATCGACGTGCGGTCGGAATTGCCCGAGGATCTGGCGTCCGCTCTGGATCGAGCGACGCGTAGAGAACCGGCCTAATCCCACACTCGGCCCAGCACGTCAGCCGAGAGTGGACTTTGGGCCGCTACACGCGCGTCTGGCCACACTCGGCGAGCGGGACTAGACGATTGATTCCGCGACCCGGAGGTTCGGACGATGAGCGATCGTGGCTGCCCTGCCAGGTCGCGTGCCGGGTCGGGGTTGGCGACGCGACCGCCACCACCGCGACCCGGAGTTTTTCGACACTCGCGGACCCGCGCGGCGCGAATGGTGAGAAATGCGCGCTATACGGGACTGATCTCGCCACTCGCGGACCCGCATATGCCGAGTGGCGAGTTCGTCCCTACTGAAAAGAGGTCCATCAGGCGGCCGGGTTCGCACCGTGGCGTGTCCGGATGGGGAGCCCCCGCAGAGGGTCGGTTTCTGCCCCGCTCACCGCGCGACCCATCCCGCCGCGGTTTGGCCGTCGGCTGCCTATGGGCGGGCGGTGCGCCTTGGGCAGCACTCGCGGGGGAGGCGGGGCGGTGGCGCGGCGATTCGTTCTCGCTCACCGGGATGCAGAGCGAGTGCTGCCCGACGGTGCACGCCCGCCTTAATAGAAGGCGGGGCGGCCCGTCCACAGCCGCCCCGCCTGACGTTGCGAACCGAGCCACCGGAGGTAGGGGAAGGGAGGTTCGGCCCGCGCACGAGCCATCGCTGAAGG
>JAFAWR010000264.1 GCA_019241635.1 Solirubrobacterales bacterium | reverse complement strand
CCTGGCCGGAAACGTGGTGCTGACCCTCGACCGCGTCCACGTCCACGGCCGGCTGAGCACGGCCGAACTGGCTGCCTGGGCGGATCCGCAGCTGGCCGGCTGGCGGCTGAGCAGCGCCGCCGACGGCCGCCTGGAGGCCTCCGCGGTGGGGCGGGATCTGCACGGCAGCTTCGAGCCCGTGCTCCGTGACGGCGTGCTCCTGGCCGAGCTGCGCGGGATGCGCTGGCGCGGCGTGTCCGTGCCCGTACCCCGCCGTCTGCGGATCGCCCGGCGTGTGCCGCTGCCACCGCTCCAGGACGGCTTCGCAATCCTCGGGCTTCGACGGGTCGGCCCCCATCTGGACTTCGCGATCACGCTACCTCCGGTGAAGCTGGCTTTCTGGCGACCATGACGCCCGGCGTCGAGGCGGGCCGCCCCGGGTAGCCGAACCGGCACCAGCGAACCCACAGCCCAGGAGGTGCTTCAGGTGGCCAAGGACCACGGACCGAGCGTGAAGAACGACAAGCAGTACGAGGGCCTGCGCAAGAAGGGCATGAGCAAGTCCCGCGCGGCGGCGATCTCCAACTCCGAGGGCTCCTCGAGCCGCGGCGGCAAGAGCAGCGGCTCGAGTCAGAGCAGGCAGAGCAGCGGCAGCGGCAGCGGCGGGAACAACGCCCAGAAGGCGGCCGCCGGTCGCAAGGGCGGCAAGAAGTCGAGCTGACCCCCTCACGCGCGGGCGGTCGGTCATGGATAAACGCAGCGTGATGCTGGGCGCCGGAGCGGCGGTCGCCGCCCGGGCCCTCCTGACGCGCCTGATCGCGTTCAAGCTGAGTCGGGACGTCCGCCGGCTGAACGACGGCGACTACCGGCCGCTGCTGGCCGGCTACGCCGACGACGCCGTGCTCCGCTTCAACGAGGGGCCGCATCGCTGGTCGGGGGAGTACCGCGGCAAACCGGAGATCGAGCGGTTCCTGCGCGAATTCGTCGGCGCCGGCCTGAAGGGCGAGGTCCGCGCGCTCTGGATCGGCGGCCCGCCCTGGGCGCTCACGCTCGTGGTGCGCTTCGAGGACCGCGCCACCGGCCCGGCCGGCGAGGAGCTGTACGCCAATCGCGTGGTGATCGTGGCCCGGACGCGATGGGGCAAGATCGTCGAGCACGACGACTTCTACTTCGACACCGCGCGGATCGTCGCCTTCGAGGAGAAGCTGGCCAAGCTCGGGGTAGCCCCCGCGGGGGCCTGACCTTCCTCACCGAGCCGCCGCCCGTACGCGGTTAGATGGTACTTCTCTCAGCAGGGACGAACTCGCCACTCAGCATGTGACGGTCCGCGAGTGGCGAGATCAGTCCCGTATAGCGCGGGTGGATTCATCCGGTCGTCGCAACACGATGCGGTTTTCGTGTTCGGTGATTGGAGGGTTGGATGGGTCGGCAGGCGTTTCGGTGGTTGCGGTTGGATGAGCGGGAGTTGATCGCGGCGAGGTTGGCGGAGGGTGCCTCGGTGCAGGGGTTGGTGGCGCAGTTTGGTTGTTCGCGGTCGACGATCAGGCGGGTTCGGGATGAGGCGTTGATGCTGCAGCGGCGGGCTGGGCATTCGCGGCTGCGGTTGAGTTTTGCTGAGCGGGAGCGGATTTGTGTGGGGATCGCGCGGGGTGAGTCCGATAGCGAGATCGCGCGGGCGATCGGCAGGCATCGCTCGACGGTTGGTCGGGAGATCAACCGGACGGTGGGTGAGCGGTGGCGGTATCGGCCCTCGGCGGGTGAGCGGCGGCGCTCGGCGCGGGCGAGGCGGCCGAAGGCGGGGAAGCTGGCCAGCCATGCCGGGTTGCTTGCGGCGGTCGAGCAGGGGCTGGGTGAGGGCTGGTCGCCTGAGCAGATATCGGCCAGACTCAAGCTCGACCATCCCGATGATCGGGAGATGCGGATCAGTCACGAGACGATCTACCGTGCGCTGTATGTCCAGTCCCGCGGGGAGCTGCGCCGCCAGCTGACCGGGCAGCTGCGAACCGGTCGTGAGCGGCGCAAAGCGCAGGGGCAGCTTCGGCGTGGCGCGCGGATCGCGGACATGGTCTCGATCTCTGAACGCCCGCCTGAGGTCGAGGATCGCGCCGTTCCCGGGCATTGGGAGGGTGACTTGCTGGTCGGGGCGCGCAACCAGTCCTTTGTGGCGACGCTGGTCGAGCGTCACACCCGGTATGTGCTGCTGGCCGGCTTGGAGCGCGATCGCCGTACCGAGCACGTGATCGCAGCGCTGCGCGATCAGATCCAGACGTTCCCGTCACACCTGACTCGCTCCTTGACCTGGGATCAGGGCAACGAGCTCGCCGCGCACCAGGCGTTCACCGTCCAGACCGGTGTCGAGGTGTACTTCGCCGATCCCCACTCGCCGTGGCAGCG
>JAFAWR010000199.1 GCA_019241635.1 Solirubrobacterales bacterium | reverse complement strand
CCCGAGCTCCTTCGGCCGGCCCACGCCGTCGCCCTTCCAGAACGGCACCGCCCCGGGCAGCCCGGGCGCCGGCGTGACGATCACCCGGTCGCGCCCGATCTCCTCGATCCGCCACGTGCTCGCCCCGAGCAGGAAGGTCTGGCCGGGCCGCGCCTCGTAGACCATCTCCTCGTCTAGCTCGCCCACCCGGCGGCCATCCGGGAGCGTCACGCTGTAGAGCCCCCGGTCGGGGATCGTGCCGGCATTGGTCACCGCGAGCTGCCGCGCCCCCGGGCGCGCCCGGATCGTGCCGCGCACACGGTCCCAGATGATCCGGGGGCGGAGCTCGGAGAACTCGGAGCTCGGGTAGCGGCCGTCGAGCATGTCGAGCACGTTCTCTAGCTGCTTGCGGCTGAGCTCGGCGTAGGAGTGGGTCCGGGTGATCAGCGCGTGCAACTCGTCGACCTCGACGGGCTTGTCATCGGGCGCCGCGGCGGCAATGGCCACGATCTGCTGGGCCAGCACGTCGAGCGCGTTGCGCGGCACCACCGTGGTCTCGATCTCGCCGTCGCGCATCCGCCGCGCCACCACCGCGCACTCGAGCAGGTCCGCGCGGAACTTGGGGAAGATCCGCCCGCGGCTGACGTCGCCCACCGAGTGCCCGGCCCGGCCGATTCGCTGCAGCCCGCGCGCCACCGACTTGGGCGACTCGACCTGGATGACCAGATCCACCGCGCCCATGTCGATGCCGAGCTCGAGGCTCGAGGTGGCCACCAGGCACGGGAGCTCTCCGGCCTTGAGCATCTCCTCGACGACCATCCGCTCCTCCCGGGCCAGCGAGCCGTGGTGGGCCCGGGCGATCTCGTGCTCGGAGAGCTCGTTCAGCCGCAGGGCCAGCCGCTCCGCACCGCGCCGGTTGTTCACGAACAGGATGGTCGAGCGGTGAGCGTTGATCAGCTCGAGCAGCTCGGGGTAGATGGCCGGCCAGATCGAGCGGCGGGTCGCCTCGCTTCCCCCGGCCAGCGGGTCGAGGTCGATTCGGTCCCCGCCCGCGCCGGCGTCCGGCTCGACCATCGAGTCGACCGGCACGCGAATCTCCAGGTCGAGCTCCTTGCGCACTCCGGCGTCGACGATCCGGCAGGCGCGGCTCGGCCCGACCATGAAGCGGCCGATCTCCTCGAGTGGCTTCTGGGTCGCCGAGAGCCCGATCCGCTGAACGTCGCGGCCGGCGGCGGCGGTTAGGCGCTCCAGCGTGAGCGCGAGGTGGGCGCCGCGCTTGGTCGACGCCACGGCGTGGATCTCGTCGACGATGCACGACTCGGTTCCGGCGAACAGCTCCTGCGCGCGTCCGGTGAGCATCAGATACAGCGATTCCGGGGTGGTGATGAGGATGTCCGGGGGCTCGCGGAGCATCGCCTGGCGCTCGCGCTGGGGGGTGTCCCCGGTGCGCACCGCGACACGCAGATCAGCGCCGATCCCCCGCAGGGGCACGCGCAGGTTGCGGTCGATGTCGTAGGAGAGCGCCTTGAGCGGCGAGACGTAGACGAGCCCGATGTGCTTCTGAGAGCCGCCCTCCCGGGCGGCCAGCCGGTCGATCGCCCACAGGAACGCGGCCAGCGTCTTGCCCGACCCGGTCGGCGCGGAGATCAGGACGTGCTCGCCGCTGGCGATGGCTGGCCACGCCTGGGCCTGCGCCGGCGTCGGCGTATCGAACGCGCCCGCGAACCATTCACGCGTGCGTGGACTGAAGTGCTCGAGCGCCACTCAGCCGAGCGTAGCGGTTGGCCTCCCCCGGACTTTGGCGATTCAGGTGACCTAAACCGGACTCCAGCGCCAAAGTCCGTGATCAGGACGGCGCCGGAGCCGCGCGGCGCTCGGTGGTGCGCAGCCACCCCAGCGGCGTCGTGCCGAACCAGCCGCGCATGACGAATGCCGCCAGCGCGGCGGTGTTCACCAACCCCCAGTAGCCGGTGGTGATCAGGATGAGCGCCGGAGGCAGGGTGCCGAGGAGGAGGCCGACGAGGAATCCCGCCGGGACGATCGCGGCGAGCAGGGCGTGCGGCGAGGTCTCGCGCCAATACCAGCGGACCTCGGTGGACTTGCGAGTGATCTTGTAGATCGGCTTGCGGTTCGGGCCGCAGGCGATCGCCTTGCAGCAGGCCAGCATGTACACGGGCGCCAGACCGAGCCACATCAGCTTCAGTCGCCACAGGGCGCGCATTGGCGAGCGCTGACGGCGCCGGCGATCGGCGAACGGCTGGTTGAGGATGAACAGGCGGACCTCGGCGGCGAGCGCGTAGGGCATCAGATGCAGCAGGCACGAAAGCCCCGATGCCTTTATCGCGAACGCGCCCAGACACGCCAGCGCGGTGCACGGCACGTACACCAGCACGGTGAACGAGTGCAGATAGAACAACAGAGTCTCCGAGAAGTGGAGCCGCTGGCGCAGGTTCAGACCGCGCCGGGGGCCCCAGATCGAGAGCCGAACGGTGTCGATCGCCCATGTGCCGCGTTGCTTGAAGACGTTGGCCACGTCCTCGGGGCTGTGCTGGCCAACCGCGCCGACGATCGTGAGATAACAGCCCCGCCATCCGCGGCGCAGCGCCTCGACACCCGACTGGAGGTCCTCGACCAGGTTCCAGGTGGGAAAGCCGCCGATGTGCTCGAGTGCGCGCCGGCGCCAGACCAACCCCGACCCGCACGGGAACACAGCGTTGGCGTGGTTGCGGGACAGCATCTGGCAGCGGTAGAACTGGCCGTCCAGGTTGACGAACGGGTCCCCGGCGGAAACCTGCGCCTCCTTGATGGTCTGCACGAAGGCCAGCCGCTCATCGAACTCCAGCTGGCCGACGGCGTGGCGCAGGAACCGCTCGCTGCCCACCTCGTCGTCGGCGTCGCGCGTCTCGATACAGGCGACGTCCGGGAAGTTCGTGAGCACCAGCTCCAGCGCCGAGTTGAGGTTGCCGGCCTTGGCAGCGCCATCCCGTCCGGGGGCGTGCCTGGGCGGCGGCTCGTGGTAGCTGACGTCCAGGCCGGCGAGCGCCGCAGCCAGCTCGGGGTTGTGGGCGTCGTCGGACACGACCACGTGCATCCGCCCGCGCGGATAGTCCTGCTCGATCACGCTCAGCACCGTGCGCAGCACCATCGGCACGGGCTCGCCCCAGGTGGGGATGATCACCGCCACCTCGGGGACGTCGGGACCCACGAGCGGGCGACGGGGGGTGACCCGCGTCGACCAGCCGTTGAGCACCGACAGCGTCACGCACAGCGCCGACATCGCGTTCGCGGCCACGAACGGCCAGGCAAGCCACGGCAGGGAGCGGTTCAAGTGGGTGAGCAACCACGGCATGTAGAACGCCATCAGCGCCAGGACCAGCGCACCGATCAATCTGATCGGCTTCTGCCGCCGCACCAGCGGGAATTGGTCCCCAAACCGCCGCGAGGCGTTCGCCAGATTGCTCGATGGCGCCGCCAGCTCCTGGGCGCGTGCGAGCGACGCGGCCTCGGCCGGGCTCTCGGGCAGGAGTGGTTGGTCGAGTACGGTGGCCACGACGGACTTCTCCTCGGCAGCGCAGGCGCTTACGCGAGTTCACGCTCGGTTCCGTCGGACACACGTCCACCCCGATGCCGAGGCGGTCGCCTACCCAGCGAGTTCCCTGGCCCGGGCCAGAACCTCGTCGATCATCGGCTCGGTCAGCTTCCCGGTGAACGTGTTCTGCTGGCTCGGGTGAAAGCAGCCGAGCAGCGTGAACCGCCCGATTTCCGCCTGAGCACCGTGGCCGAACTTGGGGCGCGGGCGCGGCGGCGTCTCTCCGAGCGCGCGCAGAGCTCTCAGCACCGCATCCCAGCCGAAAGACCCGAGCGCCACGATGACCCGCACCCGCTCGAGCAGCCCGAGCTCGCGCACGAGATATGGCAGGCAGTTGTCGCGCTCCTCCGGGCTCGGCCGGTTGACCGGCGGCGCGCAGCGCACCGCCGCGCACACCCATGCGCCGTTCAGGCGCAGCCCGTCATCGCGTGACACCGAGGTCGGCTGGTTCGCGAAGCCGACGCGATGAAGCGAGCCGAACAGCCAGTCGCCCGAGCGGTCGCCGGTGAAGATGCGACCGGTGCGGTTGCCGCCATGCGCGGCCGGAGCCAGGCCGACCAGCAGCACGCGCGCGTCCGGATCCCCGAAGCCGGGCAGCGGCCGGCCCCAATACTCCTCCGAGGCGAACGCCGCGCGCTTGACGCGAGCGACCTCTTCCCGCCACGCCACCAGCCGCGGGCAGCGCCGGCAGTCGACGACCTCGCGCTCCAGCTCGCGCAGGCCCGCCGCGGTCAAGCCTTCAGCGCCCGCCCGTAATGCCGCTCGTAGTACTCGCGGTACTCACCGCTGCGGATCGAGCCCCACCACCACTCGTTCTCGCGATACCAGTCAACCGTCCGCGCGATCCCCTCGTCGAAACGCACCTGGGCTCGCCAGCCCAGCCCCTGGAGCTTGTCGCTCGAGAGCGAGTAGCGCCGATCATGCCCGGGCCGGTCGGTCACGAACTCGATCAGGTCCGGACCGGCACCGGTGAGCTCGATGATCCGGTTGACCACCGTGAGGTTGTCGCACTCATCGGGCCCGCCGCAGTTGTAGACCTCGCCGGGCTGCCCGTGCAAGAGCGCGTGGCCGATCCCGCGCGCGAAGTCCTCCACGAACAGCCAGTTGCGCACGTTGCGCCCGTCCCCGTACACGGGCAGCGTGTCGCCGGCCAGCGCGTTGAGGATCATCAGCGGGATCAGCTTCTCGGGGTACTGGTGCGGGCCGTAGTTGTTCGAGCCGCGGCAGATCACGGTCTCGAGCCCGTACGTGTGGTAGTAGCTCGAGACCAGCAGGTCGGCACCGGTCTTGGTCGCGCTGTACGGGCTCGAAGGCTCGAGCGGCGAGTCCTCGGTGAACGAGCCCTCCTCGATCGAGCCGTACACCTCGTCAGTCGAGACCTGCAGGTAGCGCAGCCCGCGCTGCCGCGCCGCCTCGAGCAGCACGTGGGTGCCCTGCATGTTGGTGACGAGGAACCCCTCGGGGTCGGCGATCGAGCGGTCGACGTGCGTCTCGGCGGCGAAGTTGACGATCGCCTCGGCGTCGCCGATCGCCTCCGCCACGGCCGCCGGATCCTCGATCGCGCCGTGGACGAAGCGGATGTCGGACTCGACGTCCTGGAGGTTCTCCATCCTCCCCGCATAGGTCAACTTGTCCAGCACCGTGATCTCGTCGCCGTGGTCACGCACGCGCAGACGCACGAAATTCGAGCCGATGAATCCGGCCGCACCGCATACCAAAAGTTTCATGCCGCTCTTACCTCCCGCGCCGCTGCCGCGAGCGCCCTGTATCGCGCCAGGCCCTCCCGCCATTCGGGCAGGACCGGCGCATCGTCACCTCGTTCTGAGCGCAGAACGCTGTAGGCCGGGCGCGTGGCCGGCCGCGGAAACTCTTCCGTGCTGCAGGGTTTCACCTCACACGTAACGCCCGCACCGGCCACGATTTCACGCGCGAACTCGAACCACGAGCAGCTCCCTTCGGCGGCGACGTGCAGGATTCCGGCGGGGCGGTCCTCGCGGACGGCCAGATCGACGAGCGCCTCGGCGAGGTGGCCGGTGAAGGTCGGACAGCCGATCTGATCCGAGACCACATTGAGCTCGTCACGCTCGGTGGCCAGCCGCAGGATCGTGGCCGGGAAGCACGGACCGCCAATCCCGAACAGCCATGACGAGCGCACGATCGTGTGGCGCCCGGGGGCCTGCTCGGCCACGGCGCGCTCGCCGTCCAGCTTGGTCCGGCCGTAGGCCGACACCGGCCCAACCGTGTCCGACTCCACATACGGCTCGCGCTTGGACCCATCGAACACGTAGTCGCTCGAGACGTGGATCGTCCAGGCGGCACACGAGGCCGCGCCCCGCGCCACGTTGCCGGCGCCCGCGCCGTTGACCGCCAGCGCGCCGGCCTCATCCCGCTCGGCCCCGTCGACGTCGGTCCAGGCCGCGCTATTGATCACCACATCGGGTCGGGCGTCGCGCAGCGCGGCGGCCACCGCGGCGTCGTCGGTGATATCCAGGTCAGCGCGCGGGAAGCCGATGGCGTCGTGGCCGGCGGCCTTCGCGGCAGCCACCAGATCCTGGCCGAGCATCCCGGCGGCGCCGGTTATCGCGAATCGCATCGATGCAAGGGTAGAGCGATGCGCGATCATCCCGCGCGTGAGCACCTCCACCCCCGAAACGACCCGCGCCGTGCGGGTGCTGGCCGCCGGCGGCACGATCGCCATGCGCGGCGAGCGCGCGGTGCCCGCACTCGACGCCTCCGAGCTGGTCGAGCAGCTTCCCCAGGTCGCCGGCTTCCACCTTTCAGCCGAGACCGTCATGTCGGTCCCCAGCACCTATCTCACGCTGGCCGAGGCGCACGAACTGGCCAGCCGCGCCGGCCAGGCGGCGTCGAGTGGGGAGGGCGTCGTGCTGACCACCGGCACCGACACGATGGAGGAGGTAGCCATGGTGTGCGCGCTGACCTACGGCGGCGAGGCGCCGATCGTGATCACGGGAGCCAACCGGCCCGGCAGCGCACCCGGAGCGGACGGTCCCGCCAACCTGCTCGACGCGATCGTCCTGGCCCGCGCGCCCGCCGCCGCCGGCCTCGGCGTCGTGGTGGCCTTCGGGGGCGAGGTGCATG
>JAFAWR010000205.1 GCA_019241635.1 Solirubrobacterales bacterium | reverse complement strand
CGGCCCGCCTCGGCGCGATCCTGGCCCAGGCCCAGAACCGGGCCCGGGATCTCGGCAACACCCCGGCCAACGACCTGCCGCCGGCCGCCCTGGCCGCCTATGCCGAGGAGCTGGCCGGGCGCCACGGACTGGGCTTCTCGGCCATGGACGAGGAGGCGATCCGGGCCGCCGGGATGGGCGCGTTCGCCGCGGTCGCTCAGGGCTCGCTGCAGTCGGCCCGGCTGATCCGCCTGGACTACGACGGAGGCGGCGGGATCGACGGGGCGCCCGGCCCGCTGATCGGGCTGATCGGCAAGGCGGTGACCTTCGATTCGGGCGGCATATCGCTCAAGCCGGCCGCGACCATGCACGAGATGAAGTTCGACATGTGCGGGGGCGCCGCGGTGATCGAGGCGATCGCCGCGCTGGCCGAGCTGCGCGCGCCGGTACGCGTGCTCGGGCTGATCGGCGCCACCGAGAACCTGCCGAGCGGCACCGCGGTCAAGCCCGGCGACATCATCCGCGCCCTCGACGGCACCACGGTCGAGGTCAACAACACCGACGCCGAGGGCCGCCTGGTCCTGGCCGACTGCATCGCCCACGCGCGGCGCGAAGGGGCGGAGCGGCTGGTCGACGTGGCCACGCTGACCGGCGGCGTGGTGGTCGCGCTCGGCTCCACCTACGCCGGTCTGATGAGCAACGACGAGGCGTGGGCGTCCAGCGTGGAGGCCGCGGCCACGCGCACCGGCGAGATCGTCTGGCGGCTGCCCCTGCATCGCGAGTACGCCGAGATGATCAAGGGGCGCTACGGACAGATCATCAACAGCACGACCAAGCGCGAGGCCACCGCGCTCACCGCCGGCGAGTTCCTGCACCACTTCGCCGGCGGCGTTCCCTGGGCCCACCTGGACATCGCCGGCACCGCCTACGACGTGCGGCGCTCGTACTTCGCCCACCGGGGCGCCACCGGGTTCGGGGTGCGGCTACTCACCGAGCTGGCACGCTCAGCCCACCCCGGCAGCGGCTAACCCGTCACGCCCCTCGACCACGGGGCCGCGTGACGCGTAATCCGCGTGGCGCGCGGCTAAGTCGTCACGCCTCCCGCGAATCGCGCCGCGTGACGAGCTATCCGCCTCGGCGACGGCTACAGCCGGATCACGCCCAGGAAGCTCCGCATCAGCCCGAGCCCGCCTTGGATCCGCACCCGCCGTGAGGCGAGCATGCCCAGCGCGGCCCGGCCACGGGGGTTGATCGGACTGGGCACCCCGCCCATCAGCGGGGTGACCAGCAACGCCACCAGATCCGGCAGCGCGCCGCTGATCTGGAGCGCCGGCGCGTGCGCCGGGCCATCCTCGACCAGCACCCCGTCGGCTGCGAAGACGATCCGCACGGGCGGATAGCTCTCCTCCATCCGTAGCTCGACTTCGACGCCCAGCGCCCGGGCTTCGGCCGGTCGGCGGTTCACGCCGCGCTCGACGATGGCCATGATCGCCGGGGCCAGCCCGCCGTCGACCAGTTCGCCGAGCCTGACCTCCGGGGCGTCAGGGTGTGAGAATCCGGGACCCATGGAGTTCGATCTACCCGACCAGCACCGGCTGCTGCAACGAACCGTCCGCGACTTCGCCGAGCAGGAGATCGCGCCGGTGGCCGAGGAGCTCGACCGCACGCACGCGTTCCCGTATGAGATCGTGCGACGGCTCGGCGAGCTCGACCTGATGGGCATCCCGTTCCCGGAGGAGTACGGGGGCGCGGGCAGCGACTCGCTGGCCTACGCGCTCGCGGTCGAGGAGCTCACCCGGGTCGATTCCTCGGTGGCCATCACCCTGTGCGCCCACACCTCGCTGGGCACCCAGCCGATCTACCTGTTCGGCTCCGAGGCCCAGAAGCAGGAGTGGATGCCCCAGCTGTGCAGCGGCGAGCGGCTCGGGGCGTTCGGGCTGACCGAGCCGGAGGCCGGCTCGGACGCCGGGAACACGCGGACCCGGGCCTCGCTCGAGGACGGCGAGTGGGTGATCAACGGCGCCAAGCAGTTCATTACCAACGCCGGGACCGACATCTCCGGCGTCGTGGTGATCACCGCGGTGACCGGAACCGGGCACGGCGCCGACGGCCGGGCCGGCGAGCGCAGCGCCACCGAGCGCGAGATCTCGAACCTGATCGTGCCCAACGGGACCCCGGGCTATGAGCCCGGCGAGCCGTACCGGAAGATGGGCTGGAACGCCTCGGACACCCGGCCGCTGAGCTTCGATGACTGCCGAGTGCCCGAGGAGAACCTGCTCGGCGGGCGCGGGGCCGGGTTTCGCCAGTTCCTCCACGTGCTCGACATCGGCCGGATCGGGGTCGCCGCGATGGGCGTCGGCCTGGCCCAGGGCGCGCTCGATCAGGCGCTCGCCTACGCCAAGGAGCGACGCGCGTTCGGGCGCCCGATCTCCAAGTACCAGGCGATCCAGAGCAAGCTGGCCAACATGGCCACCGAGATCGAGGCGACACGGCTGCTCGTCTACAAGTCCGCCTACCTCAAGGACCAGGGGCGCAACTTCACGCTGACCGCCGCCCAGGCCAAGCTCAAGAGCGGCCGCCTGGCCGTCAAGGCCACCGACGAGGCGGTCCAGATCCACGGCGGCTACGGCTACATCGAGGAGTACCCGGTGTGCCGGTTCTATCGCGACGCGAAGATCCTGACCATCGGCGAGGGGACCGACGAGGTGCAGGAGATGGTCATCGCTCGGGCCCTGGGAGCATGA
>JAFAWR010000157.1 GCA_019241635.1 Solirubrobacterales bacterium | reverse complement strand
GGCAACGGGCAGGCCGCTCAGGGGATGGGGATGATCGTGTTCCCGTTCGCGTTCATCTCGAGCGCCTACCTGCCCGTGGCCACGATGCCGAGTTGGCTGCGGGTGTTCGCGTCCCACCAGCCACTGACCTACATGGTCGACGCCGTGCGCGCGCTGACCCTGGGTCCACGAGCGCACGTCCTGCTCGGACACCCGGCCGGATATTTCGTGACCCGATCGCTGATCTGGGCCGCGGCGATCGTCGCGATCTCGCTGCCGCTGGCCGTGGCGAAGTACCGGCGCGGCTGACGCCTCCGGGGAGCGCGCACGCGTGGTCAGACCGGCGTGCGCGCTCCGTCAAGCGCTCCCCGACCGGGATCGAGGATGATGTCGCCGGATCACGAGCGAGTCGGAGGCGAGAGATATGCAGACGCAGGCAGCAGTGTTGTGGGACTACGGCCGTGACTGGGAGATCGACGAGCTGACCCTCGACGATCCGCGCGAGGGCGAGGTGCTGGTTCGCCTGGCCGCCTCCGGCCTGTGCCATTCGGACGAGCACCTGAGGATCGGCGACCTGCCGATGGAGGCGCTCCCGGCGATCGGCGGACACGAGGGCGCGGGCGTCGTCGAGGCGGTCGGCCCCGGCGTGCACAGCGTCGCTGAGGGCGATCACGTCGTGCTCAGCTTCATCCCGGTTTGCGGCCGGTGCCACTGGTGCGCGATCGGCCGCGAGAACCTCTGCGACTTCGGCGCCGGGATCCAGGTCGGTCTGCAGCGGGACGGAACCGTCCGCCACCACGTACGCGGCCAGGACGCCCGGCTGATGTGCAACATCGGCACGTTTTCCAGCCACACCGTCGTCCACGAGGACTCGGTGGTCAAGATCGACGACGACATCCCGCTGGAGAAGGCCGCGCTGGTCGGCTGCGGCGTGACCACCGGCTTTGGCACCGCGGTGTACGGCGCGGAGGTCGGGGCGGGCGACACCGTCGTCGTGATGGGCATCGGCGGCGTGGGCGCGAACGCGGTGCAGGGCGCACGCGTCGCGGGCGCGAGCCGGATCATCGCGATCGACCCGTCGCCGTTCAACCGCGAGCAGGCGGGGAAGTTCGGCGCGACGCACATGTTCGCCTCCGCCGAGGAGGCGCTCGAGCCAATCAACGAGATGACCCGCGGCGCAATGGCCAACGCGACCCTGGTGACCGTCGACGTCACCACCGGAAAGGTCATCGGCGACGCCGTTTCCCTGGTCGGCAAGGGCGGGAAGGTGGCCCTGACCTCGCTCGCGCCGATGGACGCGACGGAGGTGACGATGCCGATCTTCGAGGTCGTCGCCTACGAGAAGCAGATCCGAGGCTGCCTGTTCGGCCACTCGAATCCTCGCTCGGACATCCCCAAGATGCTCCAGCTTTACCGCGACGGCAAGGTGCTGCTCGACGAGCTGATCACGAGCACCTACACCCTCGATCAGATCAACGAGGGCTACGAGGCGATGCGCACCCACAAGAACATCCGCGGGCTGATCCTCTACGACGACTAAGGCCGGTATGGAGCGGCACCGGTTCGGACGCACCGGTCTCGAGGTTCCCGTCGTCGGGCTGGGCACGTGGCAGACCTTCGACGTCGACCGCGCGCGGGAGGGTCGCGCGCGGGAGGTGGTCGAGGCGGTGTGGGAGGGCGGCACGCGGTTCTACGACTCCTCGCCGATGTATGGCCGGGCCGAGGGCGTACTTGGCCGCGCGCTGGGCGAGCGGCGCGCCGAGGCCCTGGTAGCGACGAAGATCTGGACGAGCTCACTGGCCGAGGCGCGGAGCCAGTTCGACGCCCAGCTCGACTTCTACGCCGGTCGGATCGACCTCGAGCAGGTGCACAACCTGGTGCGCTGGCGCGAGCATCTCGAGTGGATGGAGGAAGAGCGCGCCGCGGGCCGGATCGGGTTCCTCGGCGCGACTCATTACTCCCCGAGTGCGTTTGATGAGCTCGAGGAGGTCATGCGCACCGGCCGCATCGACGCGATCCAGGTGCCCTACAACCCGCTCGAGCGCGAGGCCGAGCGCAGGATCCTGCCCCTCGCCGCGGAGCTCGACCTAGGGGTGATCGCGATGAGGCCGCTCGGCGGAGGCGCGCTGGTCAGACAATTCGACCCGGCCGAGCTGCTCAAGTGGACGCTCGCCGACGAGCGCGTGCATGTGGCGATTCCGGCCACCTCGAACGTCGCACACGCCCGTACCAACACGGCGGCCGGCGGGCCGCCCTGGCTCACCGCCGACGAGCGCGAGCGACTGGCCAGCCACGCCCGCCACTGAGAGCAAAGGGACTTGACGCCCGGCGCACGGTTGATTGACCCTGCCGCGGCAGCGAGCCTATCGTTCGCCGGTCACCGGGAGTGAGAGGAGTGGATATGCGTTCAGCCAGGAATCTGGTTGCGTTGGCGGTTGCTCTTGCCGTGCTCGCCGGGGCCGCCGTCGCGGTCGCCGCGAGCGGCGGCGGCGCGGCCAAGCCGGACAAGCTAACCGGGTACCCGACGAAGATCAACCGGATCGATCTCAGCGGCTACCAGATCGAGACCAGCTATCCGCTGGGCAAGCTCGACGCCGGCAGCACTTACCTGCAGAAGTACACAGGCGACAGCGTCACCGCGACCGCCATCGCCGGACCGTACGTCGGCTCACCCGCATCGCATTTCAAGTACATCGCGCTGCCGGTCACCCACGACATCATGCTGTTGGTGTGGCTCGAGCCGAAGTTCAAGCACAACACGTTCGTCTACAACTTCAAGACTCACCTCTCGTCGGTGGTCACCTGGGATCAGAAGGGTGACCCGAGCCTGGGATCCGTGACGGTCGTCAAGGCGGGGAGTCACCCGATTCCGTGACCTAGTGACCTAGCGACCTAGGCAAACACCGAGCCGCCGTCGCAGCACAACGTCTGCCCGGTGATCGCGGCGGCGGCATCGGAGACCAGGAAGGCGACGACGCCGGCCACGTCGCCGGGCACGAGCGATCGCGCCAGGGACTGCCGCGAGAGGACTTCCTCGAACGCCTCCTCGGGCAGATCCCCTTCGGTGAACGGCGTCCGGGTCAGGCCCGGAGCGACGCAGTTGACCGTGACGCCATGGGCCCCCAGCGGCTTGGCCAGCGCGCGGGCGACCCCCACCAGCGTGGCCTTGCTCGCCACGTAAGGCAGGAAGTCCTCGGCCGGGGGCCGCCACACGGTGTTCGAGGTGATGAAGATGATCCGTCCGAATCCGCGCTCGATCATCGCCGGCGTCAACGCCTGGCACAGCCACAGCGCCGACTCGACGTTGACCGCCTGGACGTGGCGCCAGGTGGCGGCGTCGAGGCGGTCAAGCGAGGCGCGGTCGAAGGCGGCGGCGGCATGGACAACCACGTCTCGCGGACCGAGGCGCCCGGCCACCTCACGCACCGCTCCCTCGTCGGCGAGATCGACGACGAGCTCACCGGTCCGATCAAGGCTGGCCACCTCGTGACCGGCCTCGGTGAGGGCGCGCACGATCGCTCCGCCAATCCCCCCGGCACCCCCCGTGACCACCGCTGTCCGCTGCATCGGCCTCCGATCAAGCTGTTGACTTTCGGCGCGATGCTAACGCCGTCGAGGCCGGGCTGATCAGCGCGCAACTCCGCGAACGCCGGCGGGTTAACGCCCTCGCAAGCTCACCACGCCGGCCGAGGAACCGGAGGGGAAATATGCGACGCCGATCCCGACTGGCACTGCTGCTGTGTGCACTATCCGTGGCGGTTGGCGGTGGCTGGCTCGTGTCGGTCAGCTCAGCGGCCAACCCGGCATCCCCCTCACCGGCGCCGGCGGGTAACCGCTGCCGGCCGGGAAGTCACGGCTCGGCGCCCTGCTGCGAGCCGCCCGCGCGATCGTCGCGTCCCTCGCGCTGCCTGACCATCGACGCCTCTCCGAACCCCTCCACCGACCCCGAGCCGGTGACCATCTCGGGGCGTCTGCTCGGGCCGGACCGGGGCCACGCGCTGGTCCTGTTGTGGCGCAGGCTGCCCGGCGAGAGGCGGTTCCACCCGACCACCGCGACGCGCACGAATCACGTCGGACGGTATTCGATCGAGTTCCGCCTCGATGGCAATCGCTGGTGGTATGTGACCGCACACGGGTTCCGCAGCCGCACCGTGCACCAGCGCGTGCACGCCGTGCTGGCCTTGGCCGCATCAGAGACGCGCGCTGCGCCGGGCGACGTTGTCACGTTCACGGGTACGGTGACGCCGTATCACGCCGGCCAGACCGTGGTGCTGCAGGAGCTCGAATCCGGCGGGTGGCAATCGGTGGCGCAGGGCATCCTCGACTCCACTTCGTCCTTCTCGATCCCCTACACGTTCGCGGCAGACGGTCCTTACCAGCTACGGGCCTACCTGGCCGGCGGGCGCAAGAACATCGACTCCTCCTCGCCGCCGGTGACCGTGACGGTGAACGGCATCTACAAGATCAAGCATGTCGTGATCATCATGCAGGAGAACCGCTCGTTCGATCAGTACTTCGGGACTTTCCCCGGCGCCGACGGAATTCCCGGCCTGGCCGGCAACCCCGGCACGGAGCCGTGCGTGCCTGACCCGGTGAACGGCGGCTGCGTGAAGCCGTTTCACGACACCAACGACAAGAACTACGGAGGCCCGCACGGGGCCGCGAACGCCACCGCGGACATGGATTGCACCAACGCGACGACGCGGACCGGATGCCAGATGGATGGCTTCGTCGCCCAGGCCGAGAAAGGTCAGAGCTGTACCGGCAACAACCCGAACTGCAGCCCCTGCACGACCGGCTCGCACAGCCAGTGCATCGACGCCATGGGCTACCACGACGGCAGCGAGATCCCCAACTACTGGGCCTACGCCGAGAACTACGTGCTCCAGGACCACATGTATGAGCCCAACGCGTCCTGGAGCCTCCCGGAGCATCTGTACCAGGTCTCGGAGTGGTCGGCCTTCTGCACCGACCCACTCAACCCATATTCATGCACGAACGCGCTCCAGAACCCGAACGCGTCCGATGGCCAGGAGCACTACGCCTGGACCGACATGACCTACCTCCTGCACCAGCAGAACGTCAGCTGGGGCTATTACGTGTTCCAGGGCACCGAGCCGGACTGCGAGGACGACAGCGCGATGACCTGCACCCCGGTGCAGCAGGGGCCAAAGACCCCGGGGATCTGGAACCCCCTGCCCTCGTTCACCGACGTCACCCAGGACAACCAGCTGTCGAACATCCAGTCGCTCTCGAACTTCTTCACCGCCGCGCACGACGGCACCCTCCCGGCCGTCTCCTGGATCGACCCGAACGGCAAGGTCTCAGAGCACCCCACCGCCCTGGTCAGCGCCGGCCAGACCTACGTCACCGGACTGATCAACGCGATCATGCAGAGCCCCGATTGGGACAGCACGGCGATCTTCCTCTCCTGGGATGACTGGGGCGGCTTCTACGACCACGTCGTGCCGCCGGTGGCGGACGTGAACGGTTACGGCCTGCGCGTGCCCGGGATCGTCATCAGCCCCTACGCAAAGGAGGGCGTGATCGACAGCCAGACGCTCAGCCACGACGCCTACAACAAGTTCATCGAGGATGACTTCCTCGGCGGCGCGCGCCTGGACCCGGCCACCGACGGCCGCCCCGACCCGCGCCCCGACGTCCGCGAAAACAGCCCGATCCTCGGCGACCTGACCGCGGACTTCGACTTCACCCAGGCGCCCCGCGCGCCCATGATCCTTCCGGTGTGCCCGGCCACCGACCTCACGCCGCAGCCCACCTGCTGACGCGCAGGCGAGCGGGTCCGACGCCGCTCAGCCGCGTGCCGTGCGATTCGCCAGTGCCACGTACGGCCGGCACGGCTCGTTGCGCAGGTTCGGGCACGCCGGGTAACCGGTCGGCACGCTCACGCCTGGGATGACCGGAAGGACGACGCTTGACGGCATCTGCTTCGAGAAGGCGATCGACACGGTCGAGGTGCCGCTCGGCTCGGTCTCTCCGAATGACCAGATGGGCTGGGTCCCGTTCGGAGCGGAGATCGTCACCCTGATCCGGGAGCGCGTGCGGTACAAGTGGCCCTCGTAGTAGAGCGGGATGACCACCTTCACGAACCGGCCCTTCGGCATCGGGGCCACGTCTGAGGCCAGCATGCTGGGAATAGGCTCGAGCAGGGTGCTCTTCGCGTGGAGGATGTCGTTCGTCCCGGTGG
>JAFAWR010000287.1 GCA_019241635.1 Solirubrobacterales bacterium | reverse complement strand
AGGTGCTCGGCGACGTAGATGATGTCGCCGGCGTGCGTGCCGTCGAGCAGCTGGTACCAGAGGAAGTGTCCGCCCGGCCAACCGCCGTCCTGGGAGTCCGAGCCGAGGATCACCGCGTCGCCGATGGCCAGCACCGGGAGCGGACGGCTGACCAGCCAGTCGACGCCCATGTCGGTGCGGGCCGGAAACCAGCCGGACGCGGTGAAAGGATCGATGTAGTGCTGGTAGATCGAGTGCCGGATCGGCGTCTGTGCCTGGGCCGCGCTCGCCCCCGGGGCCAGGTTGATCGCCGCGGCCAGCAGGCCCAGCAGCAAGAGTCGTTTGTGCATAGCCGCGGTAATCGGACCCCCGCCGGGGGCCTTGAGCGCGGCGGGACGGCGCTGTCAGAGTCTCGACAGCGCCGTCAGGACGTCTTCCGCGGGGCCGACCCCGCAAATACGCTCGCATTCGAGCCGCCCCTGGCGGCGCTGCGCTTTGTCCTCGGATCCTCACATAGCGCTGCTACGCGTCGGATCCTGCGTCCTCGCGCAGCATCCACCAGTGACACCTCTCGGTGCGACCGTACTTACGGGGACGACCACTAGGTGATCGCCGCGGCCGCCGGCCTTGGAGGCGGGGGATGGGGCGGTGCGGTGAGCAGTGCGGGGTTGGGGCGGCGCGGTAAGTGGATCGAAAGCCGAGCTTCGCCGGGGCTCGTCGTCCGGACAGTCGCCGCCCGGCCGCCCGATGCACCTCTTTCGGTCGCAGCTAAACCGCCATTCGTCGACTCCCGGAGCACGAACGGCGGTTCGGTCGGCTATGGCGCGTCCGATGTGCCACTCGCCGTCGGGGTGGTGGCGAGTGGCGGAAAACTCGCGGTCGGGTGGCCGACGGCGACCCGGTTTCACCGTGCGGACCGGCAGCCACGATCGGTCACCGCCCGAACCTCCATGCGCGGAATCAATCACCTAGTCTAGTTGTGCGAGAACGCGGTCCGCTTGGCCTTCGCCTGGTCGGGCAGCGGCGTGTCCAGCGACTGTAGGAACTTGGTCTGCTCGCGCAGGTAGTCGAGCAGGTGATCGGCCATCTCGCGGGTCATGCCGGCCCGCACCACGATGCGCAGGACGCTGAGATCCTCCCGGTTCTTCGGGAACGTGTAGGCCGGCACGAGCCATCCGCGCTGGCGCAGGCGATCGGACACGTCGAACACGCTGTAGTTCTCCACCTCGGGGGCCAGGCCGAAGGCGAACACCGGCAGGTCCTTGCCCTGTGAGACCAGCCGGTAGGGCCCGATCTCCGCGATCTCGCTGGCCAGGTACTGGGCCACGTCGCTGGCTCCCTGCATCACGCGCCCGTACCCGTCCCGGCCCAGCGTGGTGAACATGTAGTACTGGGCGATCACCTCGCTGCCGGGGCGGGAGAAGTTCAGAGCGAACGTCGGCATGTGGCCGCCCAGGTAGTTGACGTCGAACACCAGGTCCCGCGGCAGCGCCTCCTCGGTGCGCCACACCGCCCAGCCCACGCCCGGATAGACCAGACCGTACTTGTGGCCTGATGCGTTGATCGACTGCACGCGATCGAGGCGGAAGTCCCACTCGATCTCAGGCTGCAGGACGGGCGCCACAAACCCCCCCGACGCGGCGTCGACATGAATCGGGATATACAGTCCGCGCTCGCGCTCGAGCCGGTCGAGGGCATCCGCGATCTCCTTGACCGGCTCGTAGCTGCCATCGAAGGTCGACCCGAGGATCGCCACCACGCCGATCGTGTTCTCGTCGCAGAGCGCGACGGCCTCCTCGGCCCCGAGGTGAAAGCGGTCGCCCTCCATCGGGACCTGTCGCGGCTCGACGTCCCAGTAGCGGCAGAACTTCTCCCAGCACACCTGCACGTTGATGCCCATGACCAGATTTGGGCGGTCGGTCGGTTTGCCCTGCTTTTGCATGCGTTCGCGCCAGCGCCACTTCAGGGCCAGGCCGCCCAGCATGCACGCCTCGCTCGAGCCCGTGGTCGAGCAGCCGGTCGCCTGCTCGTGGTCGGGCGAGTTCCACATGGTCGCGAGGATGTTCACGCAGCGCGACTCGATCTCCGCCGTCTGCGGATACTCGTCCTTGTCGATCATGTTCTTGTCGGCGGTCTCGGCCATCAGCTGGGCTGCCGTCGAGGGCATGTAGGTGGTTACGAACGTGGCCAGGTTCAGCCGCGCCTGACCGTCGAGGAGCAGCTCTGAAGAGATCAGCTCGTAGGCGGTCTGACCGTCCAGCCCACTCTCGCCGAGCCGGTGGAGCGGGAGCTCGGCGGCTTCTTCGCGCCGCTCCGCGGTCTCGGGCATGGCCTGGCGAGGGGAGTGCTTTCGCTGCGTGGTCAGTGGCACCGGCGGGCTCCTTGGGATGGGGGTCACGGCAATCATCCGCTGATTACCGATCTGGCGGCGGCTGACACCCGAGCTCGATGAGAAACCGGGCGAAGGCCAGCCGGTCCCGATCCGGATGAAACGGCTCGCCGCCGCTGCGGAGCAGCACGGCCAGGCGCTCGAGGTCGAAGAGCAGCGCGAGCTTGCCCGGCGGGTCGTCCCATTCGCCGGAGTCGTAGCGCTCGACCCAGGCCGACAGGGCGGCCAGGGCCTCGACCTGCACCTGGTCCTCCCACCACCCGCTGCGCAGCGCGAGTCGGTAGCGGACACGCAGCGCGCACACGTCTGACCACAGCTGCTCGAACCACATCCAGCGCTCGCGGGGAAAGAGCCCCTCGCAGCTGAGCGGCCAGCGCGCCGTGACCGGTTCCTCCCACTCGCTGTCGGGCTCGTGCCAGTCATCGGGCTCGGAATGGCTCATTTCGTCCCTCTGGCCAGAGCTCGCAGCCGGCGGTCCTCGAACCACAGACGCAGGCGCAGCCGCGTGGGGGCGAGCCGGCCATACAGGAGGAGCGCGTGGTGCTCGGGCAGCTGGCGCAGCGCCTCGGGCGCGACCAGCGGCCGGCGCCGGCGGGCGGTTGAGCGCGTGGTTCCACCCGCGCCGGTGGTGTGGGTGCGGTCGCGGGCCTCCTCGTCACCGACCAGGCCCGCGAAGTAACGGAGCGTCTCGAGGTCGGCCACGCCGGGCAGGAGCATCCGCGCTCGGTGGCTGTTGACCACGGTCTCCGCCTGCTGGCCGTAGCGCGAGCGAGCCTGGGCGAGGTCGTGGAAGATCGTGACCAGCTGGATGTTGTGGGAGGGCGCGGTCGAGGCGATCTCGGCCAGGTTGGGCAGGGGGGCCACGTTGCCCGCCTCGTCGAGACACAGGAGGAAGGGCAGCTCCAGGCGCCCGCCGGCCAGCGTGGCCCGCTCGTAGGCCCGATCCACGACCTCGCCCAGGAGGGCGAGGAACAGCGGCCGCAGCAGTTTGGACGCCTTCGCGTCGCCGATCAAGTAGAGGGTGGCGGCCCTGTCGAGCAGGCGGTCGGGCGTGATCTCACTCGAGGCCGCGGATCGGAGCACCCGCTGGAAGCGATAGGCGCGAAGCAGCGTTTGCGCCGTCGCCTCGATCGAGGTGCGCGTCCGGTCGGCCTGGGTCTCGAACGCCCGCACGGCGTCGTAGGCGGCGTAGGCGTCGGTGGCCCGGGCCTCGTCCTGGGCCTCGCCGCTGATCCGCATCAGCGTCTCGTCGAGCTCGCGCGCACCCTGGCCGTGGACCCAGCGGATCACGCTGTCCATGCCCCCGCCGCCGACCGCGGCCGTGAACAGGAGCGGGGCCAGTCGCTGCTCGGCGGCCACCGCCCAGAAGTCACCGCCCTCCACGCTGCGACGGTCGACCTCGGCGGCGGACGCCAGTCGCCAGGCGACCTCGAGCGCGCCGTCCCAGGTGTGCGCGCCCCGCAGCGGCGACCAGGTGTGCGAGGGCATCTGGGCCAGCCCGAACGGGTCGAAAACCATCACCTCGCCCAATCGCCGACGCCGGGCCAGCGTGGCCGCGAGCAGGTCGGTCTTGATCGAGCAGGCTACGGCCGGCCCATTCCACTCGAGCAGCGCGGGCACCGCGATGCCGGCCGACTTGCCCGACTGCGGCGGCCCGAAGGCGACCAGCGCGTGGCGGTGCTCGGCGTACAGGAGGCGCCCGCCGCGGCGGCCGAGGACCAGGCGGCCGCGGTGGTCCGCCCGAAGGGCCGAGCGGAGCCGGCGGAGCTCGGCCGAGCGCGCCCACCTGGCCCCGTCGGCGCTCCGAATTCCCGCGGCGAGGCGACCGGCAGCGAGCCCCGCTGCGGCGCCGGCGCCCCCCAACAACGCGAGCGCCGCGTAGAAGCCGCCGGCTCCCGGAAGTCGCGAGCGCGCCAGCGGTGGCCAGGCGCCGGCGGGGTTCGACAGCCGCGAGGGCAGCCGGGTGGCGACGCCGAACAGCTGTCCGAGACCGACATGTGGCCACCCGGATCCGAACAGCGCGCCGGCCAGGCCGCCCCACAGCCACAGGGCCATGGCGAGCGCGCCCAGGCTCCCGATCGCCGCGAGCAGCACTCCGTCGGAGATCCAGTCGTGGCGCTGCGCGGTCATCGCCGTTCGCTCCTCGCCCCAGTCACCTGCATCCCCGTGTCGGTGTTCGTGAGCGTGGTCTCCAGCCGGGAGCGGTAGTGCTGGACCACGAACGAGCGGCTGCCGACCCGCCACAGGGCCTGGCCGGCCGACAGCATCGAGATAAGCCTCGCCTCGTTGCCCGAGAGCCCAAGCAGCGAGCGGGTCAGCGCAACCTGGCTCTCATCCTGGTGATAGACGATGCGGGTCGAGGCGTCGGCCACGAGGCCCTCGGCGATCCTGGCCGCCCGCGAACCCGCGTCGCCGGCCGCGCTCAGGTCGGCGAGCTTGTGCAGGACGACCAGGTTCATCACGCCGAACTGGCGGGCCAGCTTGAAGTTCGACTGAAACCACTCGCCGAGGCCCGTGTGCTGGACGATCTTCCACGACTCATCGGCCACGTTGATCAGGCGCTCGCGCCCGGGGCGTTCGGCCATGCGCGCGAGCAGCGCGCTCATCCAGGCGGTCGCGCAGGCCATCAGGATCCCGACCGCCGGCGAGTCCTTGACGGCATGCAGGTCGAGCACGAGCAGCCTGGCGTCGAGATCGAGCCCCGGCGTGGTCGGGCCATCGAACATTCCCTTGAGCGGTCCCTCGCACAGGTCCTGCAGGGCCAGGGCCGCCCGCCGGACGTCGAGGGCGAGCTTCTCGGGGGTCGTGCGCAGCCGCTCCGCCATGTCCGCCCCGGGGTCGAACAGCACCTTGGCGATCTGAGGCAGGGTCGGCTCGGCCACGCCGCTCCCGCGAACCGCGTGGAGCGCCTCGCGCACCCCGGCCGCCTCGATCTGGGTGAGCGGACCGCCCACCGCCGTCACCGACACCGCGCGCAGTAGCTCGAGTTGGGCGTGCTCTTCGGGCCGGGAGGCCAGCGGGTTCAACCGAACCGAGCCACCGGGCTCGAGCGAGATCGGCGAGACCCCCACAGCCCGACACAGCGGGCCGTATTCACGCTTGACGTCGAGCACGAAGGCCCGACGCCCGAACAGCAGCATCCGCCACAACAGCGTCTTGACCAGAGCGCTCTTGCCCTGGCCGAGCTTGCCCAGGACGATGGCGTTCGGGTCATCCAGCGTGCCCTCGCCGTACAGGACCCACGGGTCGTAACAGAAGGCGCCGCCACTCGAGTCGCGGCCGATGAACGTCCCGCGCCCGCCCAGGCCGCCGCCGGCCACGAACGGATAAATGGCCTGGGCGTGCCGGGTGGTGCATCGGTGCGCGGGTCGTTCCGGGCGCGGCCAGCTCATGCGCGCCGTCCGCTTCTCCGGCCGGCCGCGAAGCAGACGGCGCCCGCGATCACGACCAGGACGAGCGCCGCGGGGACATGACCGCGGGTCAGCGGCCGCACCAGGCTGTCGTAGATCAGCCGGGCGGCGACGTAGTGCCACAGGTAGGTGACGAACGCGGTCGCCGGCGTGGTCACCGAGGGCCCCGGCACAGCGGTCACCGAAGTCCCCGGCACAGCGGCAGCGTGAACGTGAAGGCGTCGGCCTGTTGGCCGTACATCCGGTGCAACTCGAGCCTGGCCCGGACCGCGTGCTCATGCACCTCGACGCACGCCCGGCGCAGATCGTCGCGGTCCCGTCCGGTGACCGTGACGAAGCCGGCCAGGCGCACCTCGGCGTGTCCGGCGGCAAGCTCCGCCTCGCGACGCAGCGCGGCTTCCTGGGCCTGGCGCTGGCGGGCGGTCTCGGCCTGCCCGAAGCGGTGGCGCAACTCGCGGTCGGCCCGGTCGCGGGTGATGGCCGCCTCGGCCTCCCGCGTGGAGCGGTCTGGCGCGACCGGCTCGAAGGTGACCGCCACCGTCCGAACCACGCTCGAGCGCCCGAGCAGGGCGTCCATGAACATCGGCGAGACATCGACGCGGGGCCACTCACCGATCCAGAAAGTCGCGTGCCACGCGCCGTCCGAGACGTAGTGCTCCCAGGACTCCTCGGCGCCCAGGGGCCAGGCATTGGCCTCCGAGAGCCCGTGGCGTGCGGGGTCGGTGGCCTCGAGGCCGGCCAGCTCCGCGCGGGCGTATGGATCGAAGGCGGTTCTCAGGACGCGCGCGAGCTGCCCCGGGCCCAGCGCGCCGAGCACCGACACCTCGGCCGCCGCGAGCCCCTCGGCGAGCCGCTCGGTCTGCTCGACGAGTGCGTGCACGGCGCCGTCGCGGCCATGATCGGCGGCCCGGCGCGGATCGATCTGGATCGCGACCAGAACCTCGTGCTCGTGAGCCGCGCGGGTCGTGGCGCCGATCAGCTCGAGGTAGGACTCGATCATCGGCGTGCCGCGGAGAGGGACCGCGGGATCGCGTTCGTCGTGCAGCCAGCGGGCCAGCTCGTCGCCCTGAGCGGGCACGGTCCGCTCGATCCACTGGATGCGGCGCACCGGTCCGGCGGCGGCTCCGGACAGGATCAGCCCCCACCGGGCCAGCCGCCGCTCCTGGGCCTCGGGATCGAGCAGCGAGAAGGCGAGCACCCGGCAGGCCAGAACCGCGGTCAACCGGCGCCGTCGCTGCTCGGAGAGCACGCCGATGACGCGGTCGCGGTAAGCGACGTCGAGGACCCGGACGCCGCGGACGGTGGCCGGAGGCGAGGGCTCGGCCGGCCGGAGCCGCCGCCGCCATGGCCCGGCCTGCTCGCCGCCGAGCCTCCCGGCGGTGGGGGCGATCGAGCGAAAGCGGGTGCGCCCGCGGACGCGCCGTAACCCAAAGGCGAGGGCGATCGGGGCCCACTCCTCGGTCGTGCGGCGGCCGACCGGCGCGAACGCGGCCGCCACCGACACGCCGAACAGCACTACCCCGAGGAATGCCCCGGCCGCCGTGGGATCTCGGTCGAGGGCGGCGATCGCGGCCACCGCGCCGGCGGCGACCAACGCGACCTGGCCGGCGCGAAGCTGCCCGAGGATGCCGCGGCGCTCCACCGGCCCGAACCTGTACGAGAGCCGCTCGTCGGTCATTCGGCGTCCGGGTGCGGATGGACGGGCGTGTCGTCCATGCCCAGCCCGAGCTCGAGCACGCGCTGCTCGTTCCAGGGGATGTCGCGGGAGGGTGGCGGCGGTTCCGGCGGGGGAGCGGGGCGGTCACCGCCGCCCGCGCCGGGGCCGGGGTCGCCACCGCCGCCCGGTTCGGGATCGCCACCGCGGCCGGATCCCGCGTCGCCACCGTCGCTGAAGCCCGAATCGCCGCCGCCACCGGACCGTGACCCGCCGGGATCGGCCATCCGCACGGCGGCGTCGCGCTGCATCTCCGCCGTGGTCGACCTGACCCAATCGGCGCCGCTCTGGGCGTAGCCGACCGCCACGTTCGCCGAGTTTGTCCCCGAACGCAGCTCACCCCTCAGTGCCCCGGCGGCGCCGGTGGCGATCTCGGCCAGCGGCACCAGTCGCAGCAGCGCCCAGGGCGACATCGCGGCCAGCATGATCAGCACGGTCCCGGCCATCATTTCCGTGACGCCCAGGTGGCCGATGCTCGCGCTGATCGCGGCACCGCCCAGGGAGAGCACGGCGAGGATCGCGAACTTCGACAGGATCAGCGCGATCAGTAGCTCGACGGCGCGGATCGCCCAGATTCGCCGCGCTGGCCACGTGAGCGCCGCGAAGGCCAGCGGAAGCATCAGCACGACGACGTAGACCGCCGCCTCGCGAAGCAACAGCTCGATCCAGAGCGCGAACGTCGTGCCGATCATGAGCATCCCGATCAGGAAGGCCAGGAACGGAGAGTGGGCCGCGATGGTGAGGCCGCCGACGGCAACCGAGATCCGCTCGAGCAGGTGGGGCCCTGAGTTGCTCGCGGCCGACGAAATAAGCCCACACAGCTCATCTGAAGCGGCCAGCAGCATCGTGGTCACCGGCGCGGCGATGGCGATCGAGAGCATGGCCAGCGGCAGGTAGCCGAGCGCCGCCTTGGCGAGCAGCGAGACATCCGAGCGCAGCGCGGCCTGGATCGTGGCCGCGAACAGAAATGGCAACGTAAGCAGTGCGGCGATCGCGGTCATCCGCCAGTAGGTCGAGGAGAACCACGTGGACTGCAGCTGGGGCGTGGTCGTGGCGCCGAGCGCCGCCGCCGTCTCGTGAAGAACCGCGCCGGCGCCATCGACGACCCAGAGTCCGAGCGCGGCAAGCCCCAGGGCGGTGCTGGCGGTCGCCGCGACGCTCCCGGCCCCCCCACCCACCAGGGTGGACACCGCGCCGCCGACGTGGCCGGTGATGAGCTGCTTGCCACTCTTGATCAGCGCCCCACCGTTGGACGCGATTCCGCAGGCGATTCCGACCGCCTTGTTGATGATCCCGGCCACCCCGCAGGCCGCCTTCGGGAGGTTGAGCTCGGACACGGCTGAGCCTCTGGCGGGACTCGCCGCCGCGGGCGCCGCGGTCAGCGCCGATGCGCCGGCGGCCAGGAGCACGGCAAGCACCGTGATCCGGCTCGCGGTCATTTTGCGCTCGCCCCCAGGTGTTGGAAGAAGTTCACCAGCGCGGGCCCTGAGCCGATCACGAGCGCCGACGCGCCCGAGATGACCGCCGCCATCCGCCCCCGGGCGGCGTAGTGGGGATTGTGGGCGTGCGAGGCAAGCGCCCACAACGCGGCGCCGATGAACGCTCCGAGCAGCGCGACCGCCAGTGACCAGGCCTCGGCGCCGTTCACGAGCTGCTGGAGCACGTTGCTGCCGGGCAGGCCGGTCAGGTCCGGCGTCGCGGTCACGCCTTGCCCGTTGCCGGCGGCGAGCGCGAGCACCGCGCCGGGCACCAAGTCGACCATCTGATCCTCCAAGTCTAATTGAGTCTAATAGAAGCAATTTCAACCCTAGCAATAAGCAGTGAGACTTGCTAGGGTCGTTCGCGTCAACTTAGTCTCAATTAGACTCAATATGTCCAACACCGAGATAAGCGTCGGCATCGACGATGTGGGAAAGCTCTACGGCTTGATGGCCCGGCGCCTCGAGCAACTCGTCCGCCAGGAGGTGCGCGCGCCAGAGGCCGTGATCGAGGATGCGTGCCAGTTCGCCTGGGGCCGGCTACTGCACCACCACCACCGAGTCCAGCGAGAAACCGTGATGAACTGGCTCGTCCGCACCGCCGTGCACGAGGCGCTGAAGCTGCTTCGCCGGGCCGGGCGCGAGCTATCTCTCGACGCCGACGACGAACGCGCGACCGCGCCGGCCCTGAGTTGGGGGCCCACGCCGGCTGAGCTGATCGAGCGCGGCGAGCAGCTCGCGGGGCTTAAACGCCTACCCGTCCGTCAGCAGCGTGCGCTATGGCTGCAAGCACTCGGTTTCGATTACGCCGAGATCGCGCGGCACGAGGGATGCACCAGGCGCACCGTGGAGCGCCAGCTCCTCCGGGCGCGCCAGGGGATCAGGGAGCTGGAAGCCGCGTAACTGGCGGTGTCACGGCGGCCCAGGGCGACCCCCCGAACCGCCGGCCCGGGCGCTCAAGCGTTAGATGATTGGTTCCACGGCCACGCGGCCTTGGGGGCGGGGGGACGGCGCGGTGAGGGGGCAGAAAACTGATCTCTGCCGGGCTCGGCCCGGACACGCCGCCGTATGAGGCCGGCCGCCCGCTGGACCTCTTTTCAGTAGGGACGAACTCGCCACTCGGCGCCAGCCGGTCCGCGAGTGGCGAGATCACCCCCGAATAGCGCGCATTGCTCGCCATTCGCGCCGCGCGCGTCCGCGAATGGCGAAAAACTCCCGGTGGCGGTGGCGGTGGCGGTGGCGGTGGCGGTGGCGGTGGCGGTGGCGAGCGCGTCGCCAACCCCCACTCGGCACACCGACCGGGCAGGGCAGCCACGATCGCTCACCGCCCGACCCTCCGGGTCGCGGAATCAATCCTCTAGCGGGCTCGGCCGCGCTTGCGCCGACGGCGCTCAGCCGGGCTCAGCTTGCGTGGCTTGGCGCGCGCCTTGGACCCCTGCCGTCGCCCCTCCCCGACCGCGAGCGCGGCTCGGCTGCGCGCCGGCGCCCGGCGACGCGCGTCACGCCAGATGTACGCGCCGATCCCGCCGAGGACGATCATCGCGCCGATCGCGATGATCAGCGCCGAGCTGCCGGTGAAGCCGCTCCCGCTGCCCGCGGTGGTGCTGGTGGAGATCGTCGGGGCGGCGGTCGTCGAGGTCGTCGGGATCGACACGCTTGGCTGGGGGAAACCGGGGGACAGCGGGTTGCCGCCCGGCGACTGCGCGGCCGCCGCCGACGGGAGCAAGAGCGCCGTCCCGAGGAGCGCGGCGAGGAGGACGCGGATCGTCTTCAATGCCTGCCCCGGACGCTCTTACGCGAGCGGGTGCTCCATCGCCGGCGTCTCGGGGGCGTCGACGTAAGGGTGCTCGTCCGCGACGTCTTCCTCGTGGTAGACGCTCTCGGCGTTGACCGCCCAGATGTCGTGGCTCGAGCCGGTGAGGATGTTGTCGACGGCGCGCATCGCGGTCAGCATCGAGTGATCGGAGTTGTTGTAGCGGTGCAGGCCGTTGCGGCCGACCTGCTGGAGGTTCTCGATCCCGGAGAGCCAGCCGCGGATCGTCGCGACCCGCTCCGGATACTCGACGTCGTACATCGGATATGCCTTGTGCACCCGCACGACGAACCCGAACTTGACCTGATCGGCGCGAGCGAGGTGGAGCTTGGCGAGCTCGGCGGTAGCCATGGACACGAGATCGTCATCGTCCATGCTCCAGATCGGGTCGCCCTCGAAGCAGAAGTACTCCATCCCGATCGACGTGTCGGTGTCGTTCGGCACCATCCATGGGCTCCACGAGCGGAAGTTCTGGATGCGCAGCACCTGGACGCCGGGCTGGTGGATGTAGATCCAGTTGTCAGGGAACAACTCGGGGCTGTCGATGACCAGGGCCACGGTGAGGAAATCCCGGTAGCGCAGTCCGCGGGCCGCGTCGCGCACCTCGCCGGGAGCCTCCGGCTCAGAGATGCCTACCGTCGTGCGCAGCGGCAGCGACGAGATCACATAGGAAGGCGTGATGGTCTCGCCGCCGGCGACCACCTCGACGACGCGTCCGCCCTCGATCCGCAGGCGCGTGACCGGCGCGTTCAGCCGCACCTCGCCGCCGTGCGCCCGGATGTCCTCGGTCATCTGCTCCCACATCTGCCCCGGGCCGTAGCGGGGGTAGTTGAACTCGGAGATCAGGGACTTGATCTTGTTGCCCTTGTTGCCGAGGAACGCGGCCTTGGCTGCGGCGAAGAACGACAGGCCCTTGATCCGCTGCGCGGCGAACTCCGAGCGGATCTCGGTGCAGGGGACGCCCCACAGCTTCTCGGAATAGGTCTTGAAGAAGTGCTGGTACAGGCGCTTGCCGAAGCGGTTGGACACCCACGCCTCGAATGTGTCCTCCGGCCCCTTGGGCTTGATCGCGGCCCACAGGTAGGACACCATGCAGCGCGCGAGCTCGACCGGCCCCAGCTTGCGGATCACGTCCATCCCCTGGAGCGGGTAATCGAGGAACTTGTCGTTCCAGTAGATCCGCGACTGCCGGGGGCGGCGGAGGAACTCCTCCTTCATGATCTCGTGCCAGAGATCGTCGACCTCACGCACCTTGGTGAAGAAGCGATGGCCGCCGAGGTCGAACCGGTAACCGTCGCGGACCTCCGTGCGGGCGATGCCACCGACCATGTCGCTCGCCTCGAGCACGATCACGGG
>JAFAWR010000239.1 GCA_019241635.1 Solirubrobacterales bacterium | reverse complement strand
AGCGCTCGGTGGTGATCGAGCTGACCGGGACGTGCGACAAGGTCGACGCGTTCGAGCAGCTGGTCAGGCCATTCGGGTTGATCGAGATGGCTCGCACGGGCGAGATCGCGATCGCTCGGGGCCGCGGCGAGACGTAGAACGTACGGTCCTGGGTAGCGTGCGGGCGTGACCGTTTCTGCGTCCGGCCTTGCCTCTGCCTGGGGGTGGCTCGACCGCGACAGCGCCCGCCGGCTGGAGGTCCGGCTCGAGGCGGCCCTGCGCCGGGCGCGGGCCATCGGGACACCGATGCTGGTCAGTGTGACCTCCGGGGTCGATGCCGGCGTGGATCCGACCGCGGTGGCGGTGGCCTCGCGCCGGGCCGGCGAGCCGTGGTTCTGCCTCGAGCAGCCCGATCGGGACGGGTATGCGGTGGCGGCGATCGGCTGCGTGCGCGCGCTTTCGGCGCGCGGGCCCGGCCGGTTCGCCGATGTGGCTCGCCGGTGGTCCTCCATTGGGTCTGACGCGCTGGCTGACGCCCCGGACGGACCGCCCGGCTCGGGGCTGGTGGCGGTCGGGGGCTTCGCGTTCGCCGCCGACGGCGGGGCGTCGACCCGGTGGGAGGGGTTCGACCCCGCCTCGATGATCGTGCCCGAGGTCTCGCTGGCCCGGCGGGGGGCTCGCGTGTCGCTGACCGTGAACGTGGAGGTGGCGCCGGACGATTTGCTCGAGGACCTGCGGGGCCGGGTGGGGGGGCGCCTGGGGGGGCTTTCGACGGCTTCGCTGCCGCTGCTCGACCCGGCGCCGGCCGGCGGCTACCGCGTGCACAGCCCGATGCCGCCGTCGCACTACGAGGAGGCGGTGGCGCGCGCGGTGCAGCGGATCCGGGGTGGCGAGTTCGAGAAGATCGTGCTGGCTCGCGACGTCGAGGTGCACGCGCCGGTCGACCACGATGTGGGGGCGGTGCTCGGGCTGCTCCGCGAGGCGTTCTCGTCCTGCTACGTGTTCGCGGTGGGCAGAGGGGATGCGGCGTTCGTGGCCGCCAGCCCCGAGCTGCTGGTCCGCCGGGACGGCGCGCGGGCGTCGACCGTGGCGCTGGCCGGGTCGGCGCGGCGCAGCGCCGACCCCGCGATCGACGACCACCTCGGGGAGCAGCTGCTCCAGAGCGACAAGGACCGCGAGGAGAACGAGATCGTCGTGCGCCGGATCGCGCGGGCGCTGCGACCGCATTCGGTCTGGGTGACCGCCGCGCCCGAGCCTGTCTTGGTGCGCGTGGCGAACATCCAACACCTGGGAACCCCGATCCGGGCCCAGTTGGCGGCGCCCCTGAGCGCCGTGGAGCTGGCCGGGGTGTTGCATCCGACGCCGGCGGTGGGCGGGGAGCCGCTGGAGGTGGTCTCGAGATTGATTCCGGCGTTGGAGGGCCTCGACCGGGGTTGGTACGCCGGCACGGTCGGCTGGAGCGACAGCGCCGGCGACGGGGAGTTCTGCGTGGCCCTGCGCTGTGCGTTATTGCGGGGGCGGCTCGCGACGCTCTATGCCGGCGGGGGGATCGTCCTGGGCTCTGAGCCGGCGGCCGAGCTGGCCGAGACCGAGGTCAAGCTGGGGGCGCTGCTGCCGGTCCTGTCAGGCTGAGCCACCTCGTCCTACTCACGCTCCGGCTGCGGAAGCGCCATGGACAACGGGTAATTTCCGCCATTGGCGGGCGACCGCGCCGCTGGTGACGGAAAACTCCCGTGTAGCGGGCATGACCCGGAATTACCGAAGGAGCCGTGTCGATAATGGCGGAAATTTCCCGTTTCGGGGCGGTCAGCGGACCGAGCGGACGGAGGCGAGGGCCGCGTCGGCGGCGCGGCGGTGCAGCTCCAGGTTCTCGATGCGGTTGGTGCGGACCTCGATGATCGTGGTGCCGGTGCCGGCGAGGGAGGCCGACAATGCGGTTCGGAGCTCGGCGAGCGTGGTTGGACGGTCGTAGTCGCAGTCGTACGTCGATGCGGCCCCGAGAAAGTTGATGCCGTGGGGGGTGGCCACGTGCTCCTCGAACGCGTCGGTCTGACCGGCAACCGGGAGGAAGTGGAAGATCCC
>JAFAWR010000095.1 GCA_019241635.1 Solirubrobacterales bacterium | reverse complement strand
CGGCTCCTCGAGCGCGCCGCGAATCTCCTCGCTGGTCAGGACCACGGTCTTGGGCAGGCCGGAGACCATGTCGCGGCCCCGGATCTCGGCCTGGACCTCCTCGCCGAGCGGATAGGCCGAGCCGATCTCGAGCTTGACCTCCTCGGCCGTCTGCTGGCCGATCAGCAGCATGTACTCGCGCTTGACGTAGTTCATGATCGACTCGTCGAGCTCATCGCCGCCGACCCGAATCGACTGGGAGACGACGATCCCGCCGAGCGAGATCACCGCGACCTCGCTCGTCCCACCGCCGATGTCGACCACCATCGAGCCGGTCGGCTCGCCCACCGGCAGCCCGGCGCCGATCGCCGCCGCCATCGGCTCCTCGATCAGGTAGGCCTGGCGGGCGCCCGCACTCAGGCACGCCTCCTCGACCGCGCGCTTCTCCACTCCGGTGACCCCGGAGGGCACGCACACGACGACGCGGGGATGGGCCCAGCGGTTCTGGTGCACCTTCTGGATGAAGTGCCGGAGCATCTCCTCGGTGACCTCGAAGTCGGCGATCACCCCGTCCTTCAGCGGCCGGATGGCCTGGATCGTGCCTGGCGTGCGCCCCAGCATCCGCTTGGCCTCGATGCCGACCGCATGGACCTCGCCGGTCCGCGAGTCGACCGCGACCACGCTCGGTTCGGACAGCACGATTCCCCGCCCGCGCACGTAGACGAGGGTGTTGGCGGTGCCGAGATCGACCGCCATGTCGCGACCGCCGAAACCGGTCAGGTACGTGAAGAAGCCCATAGATCAGCGAGTACGGGTAGGCAGCGAACGGAGAACCGAGCGCCGGAGGCCACGCCCACGCTGCCAGCGCCGTCCGAGGACGATTGTACGGGCTCGATCCGCCTCAGGCCGGTTCGCAATCGGCCCTTCATGCCCCGAGCAGGTCCGCCACCAGCTCGAGCAGCGTTGGGACCGGGAGCCCGACGACGTTCCGGTAGTCGCCCTCGATCGCCGCCACCAGCGCCGCGCCGCGCCCCTGGATCGCGTAGCCGCCCGCCCGCTCGCGCCATTCCTGGCTGGCCAGGTACCAGTCGATCAGCTCATCGGACAGGGCCCGGAACTCGACCGTCGTCTGGGCCGCCGCCGTGCGCGAGCGGCCGTCCTCGATCAGGCAGATCCCGCTCACCACGGCGTGGCGCCGCCCGGCCAGCGCGGTCAGCGTGGCCCGGGCGTCCTCGGCATCGGCGGGCTTGCCGTACAGGTGTACGCCCAGTGCCACCACCGTGTCGACCCCGAGGACGGGCACGCCATCGTCAGCGCCGGACGCGACCGCCGAGGCCTTGCGATAGGCGTTCTCGAGGGCCACTTCGTGCGGAGGGCCCGCCTCGAGCTCCTCGACATCGGGCACCTGCACCGAGAAATCGACGTCCAGCTGCTCGAGGATCGCCCGCCGCTGGGGCGAGCGGGATGCGAGGACCAGCCGGCTCATCAGAAGCGGCGGTTCAGAGATCCGGGAAGAACAGGGCGACCTCACGCGATCCCGACTCGGGCGAGTCCGAGCCGTGGACCATGTTCTGGCCGACCTCGATCGCGTAGTCCCCGCGGATCGAGCCTGTGGTCGCCTCGAGCGGATTGGTCGCGCCGATCACCTGTCGGGCGGCCACCACGGCCTGCTCGCCCTCCAGCACCATGGCGAGGAGCGGTCCGGAGGTGATGAACGTCACAAGCTCCTCGTAGAACGGCTTGCCCTCGTGCTCGGCGTAATGGCGGGCGGCCAGATCGCGGGTCATCGTCATCAGGTTCATGGCCACGAGCCGCAGCCCCTTGCGCTCGAACCGGGCGATGATCTCGCCGCTCAGGTTGCGCGCGAAAGCATCGGGCTTGATCAGAATCAGCGTTCGCTCCATGGGTCTCCTTGGGTGCGGCGCGTGGGCGCCGGTCGAGGGCGGCGCGGCGGGACTTTAGTAGGCCGTACGCCGCGCGATCAGCCGCTCGCCGGGCCGCCGCGTTCGGCGGGCGCCGGCGTGGGCGTGGGCGAGCCGGTCCGCTCGGCGCGCACGGAGGCGCCGGACACCGGTTGCTCGGAGACGGATTCGCGCCGTCGCCGGGCGCGCCGTGACGTCGGGGCCGAGGAGCCGACCTCCGCCTCGCAGAACGGGCAGATTTTCCACATCGGGTCCAGCGGCTTGCCGCACGAGATGCACGGGTCCTTGAGCTTGCGCATGCAGTTGGGACAGCGCAGGAAGTCCCGCTCGACCTCGTAGTCGCAGTACGGGCAGACCTGGTAGCCGAGCTCGGCCAGCCGCGCCTCGGCGGCCTGGATCTCCAGCTCCCGCTCGCGCACGTCGTCGAGGTACTCGGGCGGGCGCACGATCATGTACACGATGGTTCCGACGAACGGGAACAGCGACGCCGCGGTGGCGCAGCCCACGAGCAGCGGGTCGGCGATCCGGCGCCGGGCATCCGCATAGGTCCAGTAGAGCAGCGCCAGCCAGATCACCACGAGGAAGAGGCAGATCAGCTCGACGGCGGCATTGATCGAGCCGTTCTTGATGCCAAAGACCGCAAGAGCGAGCATTAAGGTGGCGAGTGTAGTGGTAGGGGAAGTCGGAACGTCGCGGTAGCCGAAAGCGGCTCGGTGTGGGTATTCACACGATCGTTCCGGGGGCAGGCCCGCCGGACTCTACAGATACGCCCTTCCGAACAGATACCCGATCCCGAAGAACACGAGGATCACCACGGCCACGACCAGGGCGACCAGCGCCATCATCGCCAGCAATCGCGGCTGCTTCTCCTCCTCGTTCACAGCATCGAGGCCCGGCCGGCGCCGGCCGGGCGGAGCAGGTCGGCGACCAGGTAGATCGAGCCCGTGGCGAGCACGAGCCCGTCGGCGCCGGCGATCTCGCGGGCGCGCTCGAGCGCCGTGTGGGGATCGCGGATGACTTCCGAGGGCGGCCCGCCGAGCTGGCCGGCCAGGGACTGCAGCGTGGGCGGGGGCAGGGCCCGGGGGTTCTGGCTGGCGGTCAGCACGAGCGCGTCGCACTTGGGCAGGAGCGTGGTCAGCATCCCGGCGGCGTCCTTGTCGTCGAGGATCGAGATGACCGCCACCACCGGCCCCAGGCCGGCCGCGAATGGGTCCTCGAGCGCCTCGGCCAGCGCGGCCATGCCCTCGGGGTTGTGCGCGCCGTCGAGCACCGTCAACGGCTCGGAATCGACGACCTGGAGCCGGCCGGGGACCAGTGTCTCGGCGGCCGCGGTGGCGACCGCGCCGGCGTCGAGCTCGCCCAGGTAGGCCTCGGCGGCCGCCCGGGCCAGGGCGAAGTTGCGCCGCTGGTAGGCCCCCAGCGCGGTCAGCGGCACCCCGGGGTCCGCGCCAGCGCGGACGATCCGGGCCCCGCGCTCCGCGGCCACTTCCTCGGCCACCGCGCGCGCGTCGGGGTGCAGCCCATGGCCGAGGACGAGCGTCGCGCCCGGCTGGACGACATCGAGTTTCTCGGTGGCGATCGCGGTGATCGTGGGGCCGAGCCACCGGGTGTGCTCGAGACCCACGCTGGTCAGCACCTGGACCCGGGAGGGGATCACGTTGGTGGCGTCATAGCGACCACCCAGGCCGGCCTCGATCACCGCCGCGTCCACGCTCCGGCGGGCCAGCTCGGAGTAGGCCGCCGCGGTCAGGAGCTCGAACTGGGTGACGCGATCGTCTCCGACCAGCGAGCGGTCGACCAGCTCGGCGGCGTGCGCGGCCCGCTGGATGGCCGCGGCGAACGCCGACGGGTCGAGGTCGGAGTCCTCGACCCTGATCCGCTCGGCGAACGAAACCAGGTGCGGCGACAGGTAGGAGCCCGTACGCAGGCCGTGACGGCGCAGGATGGCCGCGGTCATGCGGACCGTCGAGGACTTGCCGTTCGTACCCACTACGTGGATCGATTGAAAACGCAGCTGCGGGTTGTCCATCGCGGTCATCAGCCGGCGCATCCGGTCCAGGCCGAAGCGCATCCCGAACAGCTCGCGGGAGAGGATGTAGCGCTCGGCTTCCTCGGGGGTCACAGGGAGTCGAGCTCCTCCCGGAGGCGCTGCAGCTTGTCCCGCTCGGCCTGGACGACCTCCGCCGGCGCCTTGTCGACGAAGCCTCGGTTGGCCAGCTTGCCCTCGGCCCGATCGATCTCCTCGTGCAGCTTCGCGCGCCGGGCGGCCAGGCGCCGCTCAGCCCCGCCCAGGTCGACGTCTTCGCTGGGCAGGATCTCGACCGCGCCCCCCGGGACCGGGACGCTCGCCACCGGCTCCGCCCCGTCCGGACCCATCGCCCACGACACGCGAGCCAGCCGGGCCAGGTGCTCCCCGGTCTCCTCGTAGCCCTCGGCGGCCAGTCGCGCCGGCACCGTGGCCGCCGCCCTCACCCCCGCGAAGTCGCGCCAGCCGCGCAGCGCCTGCACGGCCTCGATCACGCGCCCCACGCTCGCCTCGGCGCGCTCGTCCACCGCCACCGGCGGCACGTCGGGCAGGCCGGCGGCGAGCAGCCCCTCGGTTCCTGGGATGTAGCGGTAGATCTCCTCGGTGACGAACGGGATCATCGGATGGGCGATCGCCAGCGTCTGCGTGAGCACGTACAGCAGCGTGGACTGGAGCTCGGGCTCGCCGGCCCGCAGGCGCGGCTTGACCAGCTCGAGGTACCAGTCGCACAGCTCGCCGTAGACGAAGTCGTACAGGCCGAGGACCGCGTGAGCGAAGTCGAAGCGATCGATCCGCCCGTTGATCTCCGCCCGCGCGCGCTCGAGGCGCGAGAGGATCCAGCGGTCCTCGACCGCGGCCGGTGTGGGCGCCGCCCGGACGTCGGACGGGACGCCGAGCAGGATCAGCCGGGCCGCGTTCCACAGCTTGTTCGTCAGCTGGAGGCCCTGGGCCAGGCGCTCCTCGCTGAAGCGCACGTCCTGCGCGGAGGACATGGCCAGCATGCCCCAGCGCACGGCGTCGGCGCCGTAGGGCGGGAAGTCACCGCCGCCTTCGAACACGGGGGGCCGCGGGCCGCCGTTGATCAGGTCGAGCGGATCGATCCCGGTGCCCAGCGACTTCGACATCCGTCGCCCGTCGGGGGCCTGGATGATCGAGTGCACGTAGACGTCGGTGAACGGGATCTCGCCGCGGAACTCGATCCCGAGCATGATCATCCGCGCCACCCACAGGAACACGATCTCCCGTCCGGTGAGCAGCACGTCGGTCGGGTAGAAGGCGCGGAGCGCCGGCGTGTCCTCGGGCCAGCCCAGCGCGGCGAACGGGAACAGCCCGGAGCTGAACCAGGTGTCGAGCACGTCGGGGTCGCGCTCCCAGCCCTCGCCCTCGGGCGGCTCGGTTCCCACGTACTGCTCCTGGGTGGGCGGGGAGCCTCGGTACCAGACGGGGATCTGGTGGCCCCACCACAGCTGGCGGGAGATGCACCAGGGGCGGATGTTCTCCATCCAGTTCAGGTAGACCCGCGTGTAGTTCTCGGGGTGGAAGCGCACCTGACCGCTCTTGACCACATCGATCGCGGGCTGGGCCAGCTCGTCCATGCGCATGAACCACTGCAGCGAGATCAGCGGCTCGATCCGCTCGCCGGAGCGCTGGGAGAACGGCACCTCGTGCGTGTAGGGCTCGGTGCGGGCGATCAGGCCCTGCTCGCGGAGCTCGGCCAGCACGGCGTCGCGAGCCTGCTCGACGGTCAGGCCCCGGAAGCGTTCGGGCGCCTCGTCGGTGATCCGCCCGTCCTCGCCGATCACGCCGATCTCGGGCAGCCCGTGGCGGCGGCCGATCTCGAAGTCATTGGGGTCGTGTCCCGGGGTGATCTTGAGCGCGCCGGTGCCGAACTCGGGTTTCACGTAGTCGTCGGCGATGATCTTGAGCTTGCGGCCGACCAGCGGCAGGATCGCCTTCTCGCCGAGCAGCCGGGCATAGCGCTCGTCATCGGGGTGCACGGCGATGGCCACGTCGGCCAGCATGGTCTCGGGGCGTACGGTGGCGACCGTGATCGCGCCCGAGCCGGCGTCCAGCGGGTAGTCGATGTAATAGAGCGTGTCGGTGGCCTCGCGGTCCTCGACCTCGAGGTCGGAGATCGCCGAGTGCTCCCCGGGATCCCAATTGACCATGTAGCGGTCTCGGTAGATGTAGCCCTTCTCGAACAGCGTCACGAACACGTACTGGACGGCTCGCGCGTAGGCGTCGTCGAGCGTGAACCGCTCGTCCTCGTAGTCCAGCGAGGCGCCCAGGCGCTTGAGCTGCTCGATGATCTGCCCGCCGTAGTCGTCACGCCAGCGCCACACGCGCTCGACGAACGCCTCGCGCCCGAGCTGCTCGCGGCTCGAGCCTTCGGCGATCACCGCCCGCTCGACCTGGATCTGGGTGGCGATCCCGGCGTGGTCGGTCCCGAGGATCCACTTGGTCCGCTGCCCGCGCATCCGGTGGTAGCGGATCAGGCAGTCCTGGACCGAGTTGTTCAGGGCGTGCCCCATGTGGAGCACGCCGGTCACGTTCGGGAGCGGAATCGCGATCGAGTAGTTCTCCGACGGCGAGCCGCCCGGCTCGGGGTGGAACAGGCCGCTGGCCAGCCAGCGCTCGACGATCCGCGGCTCGACCTCGGTCGGGTCGTAACGGGTTCGGGCTTCGAGGTCTGAGCGGTCAGCCATCGCGACCGCTCAGTCTAGGGAGGCTTAGGCCGCTTCCTCTTCCGGAACCGGGACAGTCACGAGCGTGGGCGCGGTGCCCTTCTCGATCGTGTCCCGGGTTACCACGCACTTGCGTACGTCCCTCCGGGAGGGAAGCTCGAACTGGACCTCGAGGAGGACCTCCTCGATGATCGAGCGCAGTCCGCGGGCGCCGGTCTCGCGCTCCAGCGCGCGGTCGGCGATTGAGTGCAGCGCCTCCTCGGCGAACACGAGCTCGATCCCGTCGAACTGGAAGAAGCGCTGGAACTGCTTGACCAGGGCGTTGCGCGGCTCGGTGAGGATCTGCATGAGCTCGTCGCGGCTGAGCTGGTGGATCGCTGACATCACCGGGAGGCGGCCGATGAACTCGGGGATCAGGCCGTACTGGATCAGGTCCTCAGGCAGGCAGTGCTCGAAGATCTCGCCGGTGTCGCGCTGGTCCTTGGACTGGATCGCGGCGCCGAACCCGACCCCCTGGTGGCCGATCCGGCGCTCGATCACCTTGTCGAGCTGCGCGAACGCGCCGCCGCAGATGAACAGCACGTTGGTCGTGTCGATCGACAGGAACTCCTGATGGGGGTGCTTGCGGCCGCCCTGCGGCGGGACGGACGCCGTCGTGCCCTCGAGGATCTTCAGCAGGGCCTGCTGGACGCCCTCACCGGACACGTCGCGGGTGATCGACGGGTTGTCGGCCTTGCGGGCGATCTTGTCGACCTCGTCGATGTAGATGATCCCGGTCTCGGCCTTCTTGACGTCGTAGTCCGCGGCCTGGATCAGCTTGAGCAGGATGTTCTCCACGTCCTCGCCCACGTAGCCGGCCTCGGTCAGCGCCGTGGCGTCGGCGATCGCGAACGGGACGTTGAGGATCTTGGCCAGGGTCTGGGCGAGCAGCGTCTTGCCGCAGCCGGTCGGCCCGAGGAGCAGGATGTTCGACTTCTGCAGTTCGATGTCGTTCTCATCGGACTGCATCATCTGGACGCGCTTGTAGTGGTTGTAGACGGCCACCGACAGGCTCCGCTTGGCCTGCTCCTGGCCCACCACGTACTCGTTCAGGACGTCGTAGATCTCCCGCGGCTTGGGGAGGTTCTCG
>JAFAWR010000202.1 GCA_019241635.1 Solirubrobacterales bacterium | reverse complement strand
GAGCTGGCCGGTGATGGGCACGTGGTGGCGGGCGCCGACCTGGCCGACGCCGAGGCGGTCCGGCACATGGTCGACGAGGTCGCGGCCGCGCTCGGCGGGATCGACGTGCTGGTCAACAACGCCGGCGTGTTCGAGCCCCATGCCGCCACCGAGACCACCTACGAGGAGTGGCAGGCCGCCTGGCAGCACACGCTCGGCGTCAACCTGATCGGCGCGGCCAACATCACCTGGTGCGCGCTACGCCACATGGGCGCGGGAGGACGGATCGTGAACGTATCCTCGCGCGGCGCGTTCCGGGGGGAGCCCCACCACCCCGCCTACGGCGCCAGCAAGGCGGGGCTGATCGCGTTCGGGCAGTCGCTGGCCCGGGCGCTCGGCGACCGGCGGATTTCCGTCACCGCGGTGGCGCCGGGGTTCGTCGAGACCGAGATGGCGGCGTCCGAGCTGGAAGGGGAGAGCGGCCGGCGGCGGCGGGCGGAGAGCCCGCTGGGGCGTGTGGCCACGCCCGAGGAAGTCGCGGCCGCGGTGCTCTACCTGGCCTCGCCTGAGGCCGAGCTGGCCAGCGGCGCGGTGCTCGACGTCAACGGGGCGTCCTATCTGCGCATGTGAACCGCGAACGGGCGACAGCTAGGATCTGAGGAGCAGTGGCAAAGGACAAGATCCCCACCTCGCGCGTGGGGCGTACTGCCAGGATCGGGGGGCTGGCCGCGGGGCAGGCGATTCGGCAGGCCGGCACGCGCGCCGCCAACGTGACGCGCAATACCGAGCAGCGCAAGGTCGCGCTGGAGAAGCGCCAGCTCGAAGCGGCCGAACAGATCGTGGCTGCGCTCGGAACCATGAAGGGCGCGGCGATGAAGCTCGGGCAGGTGCTGTCGTTCCTCGACGTCGGCCTGGTCCCCGACGAATACCGCGATGAGTTCCAGCGCAAGCTGGCAGCGCTGCGCGACGCGGCACCCAACGTCGCCTTCAAGGACATGCGCAAGGTGATCGAGGAGGAGCTCGACGACCCGCTCAAGGAGGTGTTCGCCGAGTTCGACGAGGAGCCAATCGCCGCCGCCTCGATCGGTCAGGTGTACCGCGCGCGGCTGCGCGACGGCCGCGATGTGGCGGTCAAGGTCCAGTACCCCGGCGTGGCCGCCGCCGTGCGCTCGGACATGCAGAACCTGGGGCTGATCCTCCGCCTGGCCAAACGGATCGCCCCGGGCCTCGACCCCCAGGCGATCGGTCGCGAGATCTCCGAGCGCATCCACGACGAGCTCGACTACGAGCTCGAGGCTCAGAACCAGCGGACGCTGGCGCGCATCTTCCGCGGCCATCCGTTCATCGTCGTCCCCGAGGTGATCACCTCGCTCTCGCACGAGCGGGTGATGGTGAGCGACTACGTGCACGGCACCGGCTTCGAGGAGCTCAAGGGCTACCCGCAGGAGGACCGCGACCGGATCGGCGAGATCCTCTTCCGCTTCTACTTCGGTTGCCTGTACCGCCACCACCAGTTCTCAGGCGATCCCCACCCGGGCAACTCGGCGCTGCTCGACGACGGCCGCATGGTGTTCTTCGACTTCGGCCTGTTCAAGCGCATGCCACCCGGGGCGGTCGAGCTGGAGATCCAGGTCGCCCGCGCGATCATCGAGGGCGACACCGACACGATCATGCGGCTGGGCACCGAGGTCGGCTTCTTCCCCGAGCCCGACAAGTTCGATCCCCAGCGGGTGCTCGCCCACTTCCGGGCCGCCACCTCCTGGTACACGGTCGATCAGGACACGGAGCTGACCCCCGAGTACGCCACCCAGGTGCTGATCGACATGAGCGATCCCCGGTCGGAGTACTTCGGGCAGCTCCGCCACGAGTCCGCCCCGCCCGATCACATCTTCGGCCGGCGCATGGAGGTGCTCACGCTCGCCGTGCTCGCCCAGCTCCACACGCGCGCCAACTTCCACCGCATCGCCCGCGAGTGGTTCTACGACGACCCGCCGGCAACCGAGCTGGGCGAGCAGGAAGCGGAGTTTTACGGACGCAAGGCCGCTTAGCCGCGCGGCCGGTGCAAAACGCGCAAGAGCCCGATTCCTCCCGCCGCTCTTGCCAGATAAGCGCCTGTGAGGCGCTTATGTGGCAAGGGGGGGTGGCGCGGGAGGGAGCTTTTGCGCGTTGTGCACCGTGGGGCGGGATGTCGTGGCGGCGGGGCGGTGGCGGCCGCCGGCGCATGGATGCCCGGCGGAACCGGCCCCAGGGATGACGCGCCGCAGGCGCGGCCCAGATCAAACGCGTTGGATCTGGAACAGGCTGGTGGTTCCGGGGCGGCCGGACGGCAGGCCGGCAGTGATCCCGATGCGGGCGCCCGACTTGACCCAGCCGAGTTCCACGACGCGCCGCGCGGCGTCGGCGATCAGCGCCTCGGTGACCTCGTGGCGGCGCATCGGGCCGGCCTGGACGCCCCACATCAGGCTGCATCGGCGCACGGTCTCCTTGCCGGGGGAGAGCGCGTAGATCGGCACCTGGGGCCGGTGGGTGGAGATCAGCCGGGCCGAGCGGCCCGACAGCGTGGGCACGACCAGCGCGGCCAGGTGCAGGTCGCGGGCGGCGGCGCAGGCGCCGTAGGCGATCGTGTAGGCGGGATCGCGCGCGTCGCGTCGGACGCGCTCCTCGTTCCAGGCGCGGTAGGGCAGAGTGCTCTCGACCCGCTCGGCCACCGCGGCCATCATCTCGACCGCCCCGACCGGATAGGAGCCGACCGCGGTCTCCTGGGAGAGCATCACCGCATCGGTGCCGTCGAGGATCGCGTTGGCCACGTCGGCCACCTCGGCTCGGGTGGGACGCGAG
>JAFAWR010000162.1 GCA_019241635.1 Solirubrobacterales bacterium | reverse complement strand
GGGATGAACGCCACGATCAGCACGGCCGGGGCGTGCACGCCGACCCCGGTGACCGCGACCACGAAGCCCAGCGTGGCGGCCAGGCTATAGGCGGGGGCGGTCGAGGCGACCGCGATGACGACGTTCGACGCGTAGCCGAGCGCGTCGGTCTTGAGTCCCTTGGCCCCGGGCGCAGTCGGGTCGAAGGGCTCAGCAGATTGGGGTGTCAGTGTCGTATCCAAAGTGACGCGAAAGTTATGCGGGCGGTCGGAGAATGCCAAGCCGCAGGTGGATCACAAACCTACGGCGCTTTAGACGTTTTGTCCAAGTCGGCGTCGCTACGGTGAGAGCCGGTGGCCGAAGCTCAGACAACCGTGGCCGTGCTCGGCGCGGCGGGCACGATCGCCCCGGCGATCGTGCGCGACCTGGCGGAGTCCGAGGAGGTCGCGAGCATGGCGCTGCTCGACCTCGACTCCGACAAGGCGGGCACGGTGGCGGACGAGCACGGCGCCGGCAAGGCGACGGCATCAGCGGTTGACGCCCGCGACGTCGACGGGCTCGCGGGCGCGCTCCGTGACGCGGGCGCCGAGGTGCTGCTCAACACCGCGTCCTATCGGATCAACCTCGACGCGATGCGCGCCGCGCTCGCGGCCGGCTGCCACTACCTGGACCTCGGCGGTCTGTACACGACGACGCTTGGGCAGCTGAAGCTGGGTCCCGAGTTCGAACGAGTCGGCCGGCTGGCCGTGCTCGGCATCGGCTCGAGCCCGGGCAAGACCAACCTGATGGCGGCCGAGGCGGTCAAGCGGCTGCGCGACGCCGGCCAGGCGGTCAGCGGGATCGACTCGATCGAGGTGTGTGCCGCCGGCCGGGATCCCGCGGCGCCGGACGACGGGCGGCTGCGTCCGCCCTACGCGATCCAGACGCTGCTCGACGAGCTCACGCTCGAGCCGGTCGTGCTGCGCGGGGGCCGCGCGGCGCACATCGAGCCGCTCGCGCCGGGTGGGACGGTGGAGTACGGCGAGCCGATCGGCGCCGCCGAGACGATCTTCACGCTGCACTCCGAGCTGGCCACGTTCGGCGAGAGCTTCGGCTGCCAGAGCGCGAGCTTCCGGCTCTCGCTGGCGCCGGCGCTGCTGGAACGGCTGAAGGGGCTGGCCGACGCGCCGCCCGAGGCGGTGGCGCAGGCCGCCCGCGAGGCCGCCTCGCCGTCCAACCAGACAGTCTCCGTCCACCTGGTCATCGTTCACACCGCCGACGGTGCGAGCATGACCGCCCGGGCCGTGACGAGGCCGCACTTCGGGCTCGGTGGCTCGGTCGTGTCCACCGCGACTCCCGCGGCCGCGTGCGCGCGCCTGTTCGCGCGCGGAGCCCTCACCGCGACCGGGGTTCACCCGCCCGAGCGCTGCATCGAGCCGGCGGCGATGTTCGCCGAGCTCGAGGCCCGGGGCTGCACGTTCAGCTTCACCAGCTGAGCGCTACGAGCTGAGCGCGCCGTCGCGCTCGAGCTCGCGCAGCCAGGTCACGGTCTCGGCGATCCCGTCGCGCAGGCCGATCTTGGCCTCCCAGCCGAGCAGCCGCCGGGCCTTCTCCACCGAGGGCCAGCGCCGCTGCACGTCGACCTCGAAGCTCGGCAGATGGGCGAGCTCGAACGCCTCAGGCGCATTGCCGCAGGCCTCCCAGATGATCCGGGCCAGCTCGGCAACGGTCAGCTCCTGCGAGGCCGAGATGTTGAAGTCCTCGTTCTCGCCACCCGGAGCGGCCATCGCGGTGACGATCCCGTCGGCGATGTCGTCCACGTGGGTGATCGTCCTCGTTTGCTCGCCGGAGCCGAAGATCTCGAGCGGGCGCCGGCCCGTCAGGGCCTTGTGGATCAGGTCGGGCACGGCGTGCGCGATCCCGGGCTCGTCGGGCTCGGGACGCTCACCGGGGCCGTAGGCGTTGAACGGGCGGCAGATCGTGTAGCGCAGGCCGTGCTCCTCATGCGCCGCCCGGGCGTAGACCTCGCCGGCGAGCTTGGAGAAGCCGTAGGCCGAGCGCGGCGCGGGGCAATCGTCGAGGTGCTCCTCGGTGGTCGGGAATTGGGTGGCTCGCTCGAACACCATCGAGGACGAGACACACACGTACCGTTCGACGTCGTGGCTGACCGCGGCATGGGTCAGCGCTCCGCTCAGCGCGTTGTTGACCTCGAACAGCGTGGACGGGAGCTTGTGGAAGTTCGCGATGCCGCCGACGATCGCCGCCAGGTGGATCACGTGCGAGCAGCCGTGCACCGCCGAGCCGGCGGCCAATGGGTCGCGTAGGTCGCTCGTGCGGACCTCGCACCCCTCGCGCATCCACGCCGGCGGCTCGCGGTGATCGGCGATGCGGACCTCCCAACGGCTGTCCGAGAGCAGGCGCCGGACGACCGCCGAGCCGATCGTGCCGGCTCCGCCCGTGACCAGGACGCGGTTCATGCGCGGCCGGGAGGATGCCCGGCCGGGGCGCCGCCGCCGCTGGCGGGCTCGCTGAGGAGCGCGGCGGTTTCCGCGGCGAACAGGAACACCTGGCCGGTCCCGAGCGCGTTCCAGGGATCGACGAGCAGGCAGTCGCGCGACGCGCGGCCGATGATCTCGCCCAGCGGGCCCGGCCCCGCGAACTCGGAGTGGTTGGTGGCCACGATCACCACGTCGGCGTCCTGCACGGCCTGCTCGAGCGGCTGGGTGGGGGAGTGGGCGTGGGGGTCGCACACCGCGACGTCGGCCAGCTTGCGCTCCAGCAATCGGATCAGCTTGGGCGAGAGCGAGTCGCGCTCGTCGTCGGTGTCGCGCTTGAAGGTCAGGCCGAGCACCGCGACCTTGCGCGAGGCGAGCCGGCCGATGCGGCGCGTGATTCCCTCGACCAGGAACAGGGGCACCGACTCGTTGACCCGCGAGACCGCGAGCAGCATGCCGGGAGCGTTCGAGCGCTCCTCCGAGAAGGCGAAGTCTTTCCGCAGGCAGGTGCCGGCGGTCATCCCCGGCATCGCGATGCCGCCCCGGGGATAGTCGCGGTTGATCAGCTCGATCACCTCGAACACGTTCGCTCCGTAGCGCTCGCAGTCCATCATCAGGAGGTTGGGCAGGGCGAACGTGGCGTAGCGCAGGATGTTGGTCCAGATCTTGGCCAGCTCGGCCTGGACCGGCGTGGTCCGGACGATCGGCGCGCCGAACACCGAGAAGGTGGCCGCCGCGCGCTCGGTGGACGCTTCGTCGACACCCCCCACGATGCACGGGAGGGTCGAGATCTCTTCAAGGAACCGCCCGGCGGCGATCCGCTCCGGGGCATGAGCCACGAACAGGTCCTCGCCCACGCGCAGGCCGCGCCGCTTCTCCAGATAGCCGGCCACGAACTCGGTCGTGCCCGGGGCGATCGTCGAACGCAGGATCAGCGCGTGGCCGGGCCGGAGCATCGGAAGCAGGTCGTCTACCGCCGCCCGCACCTGGCGCAGGTCGGACTCGATGTGGGAGAACGACGGAGTCCCGATGGTGATCACGATGTCCTCGCACTGCGCCGCCTCGACCGCCCGCTCGGCCAGCTCCAGGCGCCCGGAGGCGAGCACCCGCGAAAGCAGCTCCTGGGTGCCGACTTCCTCAAACGGCATCCGCCCGGCCCGGACGGCGTCGAGCACCGCCGGATCGTGATCGATCCCCAGCACCGGTACTCCCCGGTCGGCGAACGACAGGGCCAGGGGGAGCCCCACGCGCCCGAGACCGATGACCGAGACCGAGGAGACCGGGTTCATTGGGCGGCTCAGACTTCGGCGTCCGCGGTGACGCTGCGCAGCGGCTCGAGCCCCGGCTCGGCCTGATGGCCGCGCACCTCGCCTACGAAGGCGATCCGGTCAAGCCGGGCGATCTCGCGCTCACCCTCCACCCGGGCGGGGTGCTCGGGGGGCAGCCCGCGGATCAGCGTGCGGATGCGCTCGCGCAGCTGCAGTGCGAAATGCGGCGTCGAGGCGCCCATCAGCTGACGGACATCCTCGATCGTGACGTCGTGGTCGGGCTTGAGGCGATCCGGATGCTCGGCTTGGCTCATTTCTGCGGCACCACCTCGAGAAGGCTATCCATCTCGGCCTGGACGGAGACCGAGATCGTGCTCGGGTCCCCGATTACCCATCCGTGGTTGTAGACCGCGGCGGTGGGGCCCTCCTGCGTGTAGGCGGGAGTGGCGTAGTCAAGGAAGAAGTTCAGCACCGAGGACGGCAACTGGTTCGCGGTGTCCAGCACGAGCTGCGGACCGTAGGAGCCGCTCGCCGAGAGCGGAGCCGACGCGGCGGCGTCGAGCGGCTGGTTGCCGTTGAGCAGCGTGTAGCCGTGGCCGGGGCTGCGCAGGGCCCAGCCGAAGCTGCCGGGGACGTGGACGCAGGCCTGGTCGGACGGGCACGGCGGGTCGCGGTAGGCGGCGAACGCCACCGAGTTCGCCGCCGGGTCAGCCGCGCCGACCCGCGCCACCGTGCCGTACTTGCCGAGCTCGGTGAGCACGCTGTCGGGGATCACGCTGGGCGGCCCGAGCACATAGATGTGAGGCCGTGCGTGGGCGATCAGGGCGCTCGCGGTGGCGGCGGGAACGCCCGAGGAGGACACGAAGAGCACCGGGTCGCCGCTCTCGGCCGCCCATCCGGCCGCCGGCATCGCGTAGGCCGGATCGTCACTCGAGGCGATCACCACGTCGGGGCTGGGCTTGCCGGCGGCGGCGCTGGCGAACCTGTCGATGGCCGCGGCCAGCGAGTACGGGTCGGCGCCGGAGATCGACGCGGTGCGCATCCCCTTGACCGCGGCCACGTTCCCGATGCGGATGATCTGCGCACCGGTGATCTGCCCCGCGCCGGTGGGCTTGAGGAGGTTCAGCGCGTTCGCGCTGGCCGGGGGCAACGCACCGGCGCCCGAGAGCAGGATCGGAGCCCGGATCGGGGAGGCCATCAGCACCGACGACGCGATCGCCGCCTCCCAGTCACCGCTCGGGGCGATCGTCACCGCGCTCGGGTGGGTGCCCTGCACGGTCGACGGGTACACGGCCAGAGCGACGCCGGCCGCGTCGGCCGCCGGGTCGGCGCCCGACACGCGCGTGGTGTTCTTGGTGGCCAGGACCGGGAAGCCGATCCCTTCACTGACCGACACCGGGCTCTGGGCCGCGCTCTCGGTCTTGACGCGGATCAGCGTGGTGGCGCCACCGCACCCGGCGAGGGCGGGGGCGAGGGCGAGGCAGGCGGCGAGCAGCGCGATCGAGGCAAAGCGGCGCACTGCGCCCTGACAGTAGCGCCGGCGGCCACGGTTGGCCGCACCTTGCGGGAACTGAACGGCGGCTGGCAGGAAGGGCGGGACCGGCGACGAAGCTAACCGCGCCTGGCTTGTATATATTGCCGCGACGCCGAATCCGCGGGCCTCGACATCCGCGGAGCGGGGGACCCAGTTTCTTGGGGCGAGTTCCGCGGTGGACCCGCGGAAGGCGCAGGCTCTTTTAGCGCCAGCCCGTCAGCTAACCCCGCAGGCCCACGAGAGAGACGACTTGCGGGTAGCCCACCTGATACTCCCCGGCTTGGCCACATTGGCGCTGGCGGGGGCGACGAGCGCGAGCGCCAGCACGGGCGGCGAGGGGATGTCCGGACAGGGCGCGGCGAACGCCGGGGGCGGCACCGCTCAGACCGGTCCCGTTCAGACCGGCGCGGCGACCCAGCCCGGTTTCGCCGGCCCGACGCAGGGGCCATCCCAGTGCACGGGCACGCCGAGCGCCACCGCGACCTCCGGTGGGGCCGGCGTCGGCGGCACCAGCGCAACCACGGCCGCGCTCCCCTGTCCGCACCCGACCGTGCCCGGCGCCAAGGGCAGGATCATCCACGGCCTGGCCTACGCCCCGGCCGATGCGCCGCTGCAGGTGCAGGAGGCGATCTGGGCGGGTGACCGGATCCGCCTGAAGCCCTACCGCGTGGGCGGCGGCCACGGGATCTGGAACGACACCGCGTACGACTGCTCGGGCACGGTCTCCTATGTCCTGCACGCCGCCGGGCTGCTCAAGATCTCCGAGGACTCCGGCGAGATGATGAGTTGGGGACACCGGGGACTCGGCCAGTGGATGACCGTCTACACCAACCCAGGCCACGCGTTCATCGAGATCGCCGGCATCCGCTTGGACACCTCGGCCGAGCAGGACCCCAATCCGCCGCCGGGCACCGGCCCGCGCTGGCGCCCGCTGATGACCAGCACAACCGGGTTCATGGCCCGGCATCCGACCGGCCTGTAGCCGGCATCAGAGCCTGCGCGCGCCCCTGGCCCTCGCTACGCTTGAGGGCTAAGCCAGCAACCCGCCAAGGAGGATGCGATGCCGGGCCTTTCCGGGCGCATGTCGGTCGTCATCAAATCGAAGATCTCGAAGCTCCTCGACCGCGCCGAGGACCCTGCGGAGACGCTCGAGTACAGCTACCAGAAGCAGATCGAGCTACTCCAGAACGTCAAGAAGGGCATTGCCGACGTCGTCACCTCGAAGAAGCGCCTGCAGCTCCAGGAGCAGAAGCTGCGCGACCAGGTCGTGAAGCTCGACACCCAGGCGCGCCAGGCGCTGGCGGCGGGCAACGAGGACCTGGCCCGGACCGCACTCGAGCGCAAGAACGTGGCCCAGACCGAGTTGCAATCGCTCGACACCCAAGTCGGGCAGCTCGAGCAGCAGCAGGAGCAGCTGACCGCCTCCGAGCAGAAACTGCGGGCCAAGATCGAGCAGTTCCGCTCCCGCAAGGAGGTCATCAAGGCGCAGTACTCGGCGGCCGAGGCGCAGGTGCGGATCTCCGAGGCGGCTTCCGGCGTGGGCGAGGAGATGGCGGACGTAGGCCTGGCCATGCAGCGGGCGCTCGACAAGACCG
>JAFAWR010000086.1 GCA_019241635.1 Solirubrobacterales bacterium | reverse complement strand
GCCCAGGCGGTCGCCGCGACCCACAGCCTGGACAACTCGAAGATCATCTCCTACCTGCACAGCGGGGTCACCTTGAACAGCGTTCAGGGCCCGGTGAAGTTCGACTCCCAGGGTGAGAACGGCGCGGCGGCCGCGTTCGTGTTCCAGTGGCAGAAGGGCAACCAGGTTCAGGTGCTGCCGGTCGGCGCCACCGGATCCAAGCCACCCACGTTCCCGAAGCCCAACTGGGGATAGGTGGTCACCCCCGCAGATACGTTTGAGCTCGCTCACGGGGAGGAGGGCCCGTGAGCGCCTCGTCGATCGCTCATGCCATCGTCGATGGGATCCTGACCGGGGGCGTGTATGCGCTGATGGCCGCCGGGCTCACGCTGATCTTCGGCGTGATGGACATCATCAACATCGCTCAGGGCGCGCTGGTCGTGCTCGGCGCGTACATGAGCTACGTGCTCTCGGCGCACCTCGGGATCGATCTGTTCCTGGGGTTGATCATCACGATCCCGGCCTTTTTCGTGCTCGGGGTGGCGATCGAGTGGTCGTTCATGCGACGACTGCGCGAGCAGGACCGAGTGGCCATGTCGATCCTGGTCACCTATGCCGTGGCGATCATCATCGAGGGGATCCTGAGCGTGATCTTCGGGGTGAACGTGCTCCAGCTGCACGCCTCTTACGTCGACAGCACGTTCCACCTGCTCGGCTTCTACCTCCCGTATATCTACGTGTTCGGGTTCGTGCTCGCGCTTGTCCTGCTGGCCGCGCTGTACTACGTGCTCTACCGCACTCACTTCGGCCGCGGCGTGCGCGGGTCACTGCAGAACCGCACGGCAGCCGAGTTGATCGGCGTCAACGTCGACCGCGTGCGCATGGTGTCAGTCGGCATCGGTGTCGCGGTGACCGCGGCCGGAGGCATGGTGTTCGGCGCCACCAACGCATTCACCCCGTCAAGCGGCTACGACCTGATCTCACGCCTGCTCTCGATCGTGATCCTGGCCGGGCTCGGGAGCATCGGAGGAGCGCTCGTGGCCGCGCTGTTCATGGTCACCCTCGAGGACGTGGTCGCGGTGGTGTGGTCGCCGGTGTGGGCCACGCTCGTGTACTACGCGTCGCTGATCGTCGTGCTCTCGTTCCGGCCGAACGGCCTGTTCGGGACGGCGGCGGTCCGGGCGCAGTGAGCGCCCGGGAAACCGATCAATGAGCGGAATGCAGTGAGCGCGCGAGCACCGGTCCGCGCGCTGCTGGTCGTCCTCGGGATCGTGATCCTGGGCGTGTTCCCGCTCGTGTTCTCGAATCCGACGACCACCTCGATCGCGTTCTTCACCGTGGTCTTCATGGTGTGCGCGTCGGCATGGAACATGTTCGCGGGATCGTCGGGTTACATCGCGCTCGGCCACGCGGTGTACTTCGGCTGCGGCGCCTACGCGCTCACGCTGCTGGCCAACCACCTCGGGTTTGCCGCGGGATGGGGAGTGTTCGCACTGGTCCCGGTGGCCGGGATCGTGGCCGGGCTGATCGCCATCCCGACCGGGCTGATCGCGTTGCGGGCCCGCCGTCACACGTTCGTGGTGATCACGATCGCGTTCATGTTCATCTTCCAGCTGGCCGCGTTCAACCTCGGGTTCACCGGCGGCTCGTCGGGGCTCCAGCCGCCCACGCCGCTGTGGTCGGTGAAGACCTACAACGACAACTTCTACTACGTGATCGCGCTGGTCCTCCTCGCCACGGTCGCGCTCTCGTGGCTCGTGCGCCGGTCGCGGTTCGGGCTTCAGCTGCTGGCCATCCGCGATGACGAGGAGCGGGCCCGGGGCCTCGGCGTCCGGGTCGGGCGGGTCAAGCTGACCGCGTTCATCCTGTCGGCGATCCCGGTCGGGATGGCCGGTGGCGTCTACGCCTACTTCCTCGGGCAGATCTTCCCCCAGTTCGCCTTCGACCCGCTGTTCGACCTGTCGATCGCGCTGATGGCCTTCCTGGGCGGGCTGGGCACGGTAGCCGGGCCGCTGCTCGGCGCGCTCGTGCTCGAATCGCTCCAGCAGTACTTCACGGTGCAGTACGGGGCAAGCCAGGCGTACCTGATCATCTATGGCGCGCTGTTCCTGGTCGTGGTGCTCCTGCTGCCCCGCGGCGTGATCCCCAGCGTGGAGGAGCTGATCAGCCGGTGGCGGTCGCGCTCGGGAGCGCCGGAGCCCGAGCCGGGGGAGACGGGCCGGACGGGCGGCGGCGTCGTCGAGGCGGGTGCGCGGTGAGCGCGCTGATCGAAGCCGAGAGCGTGTCCAAGGCGTTCGGCGGCCTGCAGGCCCTGAGCGATTGCTCGCTGTCGGTGGCCAAGGGCTCGATCGCCGGCCTGATCGGACCCAACGGCTCGGGGAAGACCACCCTGTTCAACGTGATGACCGGGTATGACCGGTGCAGCAGCGGCGAGGTCCGCTTCGACGGCCAGTCGATCACGCGGTCCACGCCGGAGCGGGTGTTTGCGCTCGGCGTGGGTCGCACGTTCCAGATCACCCGCCTGTTCTTCCGCCTGACCGTGCTCGAGAACATGCTCGTCGCCACCCAGCGCCACGAGGGCTGGACGCGCAGCGTGGCCCGCCGCGCCGGCTCGGCGGCCGAGCGCGCCCGCGCGCTCGAGCTGCTCGACTTCGTCGGCCTGTCGCGGCTGGCCCGCAGCCCGGCCGGCAATCTCTCCTACGGACAGCGCAAGCTGCTCGAGCTCGCCTCGCTGCTGGTCGCCGACCCCGCCGTGCTGCTGCTCGACGAGCCCACCGCCGGGGTGAACCCGACCCTGATCAAGCAGCTCACCGAGCGCATCCGCGAGCTCAACCGGGCGGGCAAGACGTTCCTGGTCGTCGAGCACAATATGGAGTTCGTGATGGGGCTCTGTCACGAGGTGACCGTGCTGCACCAGGGGCGCGCGCTGAAGTCCGGCACGCCGGAGCAGGTCCGGGCCGACCCGGCCGTGCTCGATGCCTATCTCGGAGGCGCCGACGATGACAACGAGTGAGCCGGCGTCCGGGAACGGGAACGGCGGCGCGGCCCCCGGCGAGCTGCTGCTCAAGGTCGAGGGCGTGACCGCCGGCTACGGCGGTGGCGACATCCTCAAGGGCGTCTCGTTCACGGTGGCCCGCAACGAGATCATGTGCATCGTCGGGCCCAACGGATCGGGCAAGTCGACGCTGCTCTCGACGATCAGCGGGATCCTGCGCCCGCGCACCGGCGAGATCGCCTTTCTGGGCGACTCGCTGGTCGGGCTCGCCCCGCGTCAGATCCTGGGCAAGGGGGTCGTGCTGGTGCCGCAGGCGCACAGCCTGTTCGCCGAGATGACGGTGCGCGAGAACGTCGAGATGGGCGCCTACACGGTAAGGGATCCGGCGCTGGTCAGGCGGCGGCGCGACGAGATCGAGGAGATGTTCCCGCTCGTGCGCGAGCGCGCGGCCGACAAGGCCGGGAGCCTGTCCGGCGGCCAGCAGCGCCTGGTCGAGCTGGCCCGGAGCCTGATGCTCGACCCTTCGCTGATCGTGCTCGACGAGCCGTCGATCGGACTCGACCCGCCCACCCGGCGCACGGTCTTCCAGATGGTCCGGCTGATGAACGAGCAGGGGCGGACGATCTTGCTGGTCGAGCAGAACGCGCGCGCCGGGCTGAAGCTGAGCACCCGCGGCCTAGTGCTCGAGAACGGCCGGGTTCGCCTGACCGGCACCGGGCGGGAGATCCTCGAGCACCCCGAGATCGGCTCGCTGTATCTGGGCGGCGCGGTCTCGAGCACCCCGGCTGGTTGATGGCAGACCGGCGGGTCCAGGCCGCCATCGACCACTGGGCGCCCCGGTTCATCACGATGGGCGTCGATTACAACGACTTCGTGCGCACGACCGGGCGGATCGAGCGCTGGGAGGACTGGCTCTCGGCCTGGTCGGAGCTCGCCGACCAGCACCTTGAGCGGGCGCGGGAGGCCGAGGCGGCGGGCCGCGACCGCAGCGCCGGCGAGGCCTACCTGCATGGCGCGCTCAGCCTGCATTTCGGCAAGTTCGTATGGGTGCTCGATGCGGCCGCCCACCGCGCCGCCACCGAGCGCGCGATCGCCGCGCTGTACCGAGCCCACCGCTACCTCGATCCGGGGGCCGAGCGGATCGAGGCGGCGCTCGACGGAGCGCGGCTGGCGGGAAACCTCCGGCGCCCGCCGGGGGTGGCGCGTCCGCCGGTCGTCCTGCTGATCCCCGGCCTCGACTCGACCAAGGAGGAGTTCTTCCATCATGAGAACGCCTTCCTTGACCGGGGGATGGCGACGCTCTCGATGGACGGCCCCGGGCAGGGCGAGAGCGGCTTCGCGCTCCCCATACGGCCCGACTACGAGGTCGCGGTAGCGGCGATGCTCGATGCGCTCGGCGGCCGGGACGATCTCGATCTCGAGCGCGTCGGCGCGGTCGGGGTGAGTCTGGGCGGCTATTACGCGCCCAGGGCGGCGGCCTTCGAGCCGCGCCTGAAGGCGATCGCCGGGATCAGCGGCCCGTACGAATTCGGCGAGCACTGGGACGAGCTGCCGCCGCTCACGCGGGAGGCGTTCGTGGTCAAATCCGGAGCGCGCGACGAGGCCGAGGGCCGCGAGCGGGCCGCCGCGCTCAGCCTGCGCGGCATCGCCTCCGAGATCGCGCAGCCGGCGCTGTTCCTCACCGGTGGCCTCGACCGGATCGTCCCCTGGCAGCAGACCGAGCGTGCGGCGCGCGAGGCACCGAACGGGACGTTCGTGCTGTTCGAGCACGGCTCGCACGTGTGCAGCAACGTCCCCTATCTCTACCGGCCGCTCGTGGCCGACTGGATGGCCGAGCAGCTCGCGCGCGCTCGATGATCGGGCAGTCCCTGCGCCGGCGCGAGGATCTCCCGCTCGTGCGCGGCGCCGGTCGCTACGTGGACGACCTCGATCTCCCCGGTGTGGCGCACGTGGCGTTCGTTCGCAGCCATCACGCCCGGGCGCGGATCGCGGACATCAGCGTGCCGGCAGGTGCGCCGGGTCTGCTCCGCGTGCTCACCGCGCCGGACGTGGCCGCTCGCGCGCGCCCGCTGCCGGTCACCGGGCCCGAGGGCGTCGAGCTGGCCGAGGCGCCCCATCCGATCCTCGCGGCCGAGGAGGTTCGCTACGTCGGGCAGCCGGTTGCCGCCGTCGTCGCGGAGTCCCGGGCCCAGGCGGTGAACGCCGCCGAGCTGGTCACGGTCGCCTATGAGGAGCTCGAGCCGGTGGTCGAGCCGAGCGAGGCGCCGGAGACGTTGCTGCGCTGGGAGCGGACGGTCGGCGAGGTCGACTCGGCGCTCCGGGTCGCGGCTCACCGCGTCCGCGCCCGCCACCGCCTCCCGCGCCTGGTCGCCGCGCCGATCGAGCCCCGCGGCGTCCTCGTCGCCTACGACGACAGCCAGGACCTGCTCACCGTGTGGGCCTCCGCCCAGGACCCGCACCGCCCGCTCGCCCAGCTGGCCCACGCGCTCGAGCGTCCCGCCGAGCGCATCCGGGTCGTGATCCCCGAGGTCGGCGGGGCGTTCGGCAGCAAGGGAGTGATCGCGGTCGAGGCGGTCACCGTGGCGCTGGCCGCGATGGATCTCGGCCGGCCCTTGAAGTGGATCGAGGATCGCGGGGAGAACTTCCTCGGCGCCTATCAGGGCCGCGGGGTGGAGGCCTGCGTGGAGCTCGGCCTCGACGCGAACGGGCGGATGCTGGCGCTGCGCGCCGAGATCCTCGCCGACCTGGGGGCGTATCTGCTCTCGACGACCGCGATCCCGCCCCACACCACCGCGATGCTGATGACCGGCTGCTACGAGATCCCGGCGGCATCGGTCTCGGTGCGCGGCGCCCGCACCGACAAGGTCCCGACCGGCCCCTACCGCGGGGCCGGGCGGCCCGAGGCCGCGTACTTCCTGGAGCGGACCGTCGACCGGGCGGCGCGCGAGCTCGGCATCGGCGCGGCCGAGCTGCGCCGGCGCAACCTGATCGGATCGTTTCCCCACCGCAGCGTGCTCGGCTGGACTTATGACTCGGGCGATTACGCGCGCTGCCTGGACCGCGCGCTGGAGCTGGTGGGGCCCGAGCGCGGTCCGCTTCTCGGCACCGGGGTGGCGATGTACGTCGAACGCGCGGGCGGCAACTGGGAGGGCGCCCGGGTGACCGTGCACAAGGACGGGCACGTCGTGGCGCGCAGCGGCTCCTCACCTCACGGCCAGGGGCACGAGACGACGTTCGCCCAGATCGTGGCCGACCGGCTCGGGATCGACCCCGGCGAGGTCGAGCTCCGGTTCGGCGATATCTCGGGCGTCGGGACGTTCGCGAGCCGTTCGGTGGCCATGGGTGGCTCGGCGTTGGCGCAGGCCAGCGAGCGGATCGTTCAGCAGGCGGCGGCGGTGGCGGCGGGGCGGCTGGGCTGCCGGGCCGAGCAGGTCGTCCGCTCCGGGCGGGACTGGGCGGCTCCGGACGGGCGTACGGTTTCCTGGGCCGAGGCCGCCTCGGGCCTCGAGGCCGACGTGGCGTTCGCGTCGGAGCTCGTGTTCGGCTCGGGCGCGTACGCCGCCGTGGTCGAGATCGACCCCGACACCGGCGCGCTGCACGTGCGGCGCGTGGCCGCAGTCGACGATGCCGGCACGATCATCAACCCGCTGCTCGCCGAGGGCCAGGTGCTCGGGGGCGTCGCCCAGGGCCTCGGGGCGGTCCTGCTGGAGGAGGCCGTCCACGACGCCGACGGCCAGCTCCGGGGCGCCTCGTTCGCCGAATACTCCCTTCCCGGCGCCGCCGAGATGCCACCCGTCGCCGCCGCGTTCGTGCCGACGCCCTCGCCGAACAACCCCCTGGGCGCCAAGGGGATCGGCGAGGGTGGCGCGATCGGCACCCCGGCGGCGATCGCCAACGCGGTGGCCGACGCGCTCGGAGGCGAGCCCCCCGACCCGCCGTTCACCGCCGAGAAGCTGTGGCGGGCGCTACGGAGTCAGTCCGTTTAGTAGCTGCCTGGCCGCCGCGTCGAACCGGGCCAGGTCGCCGTAGGGCCGGGCCACCAGCATCGCCCCCTCGAGCGTCGAGAGGATGCCCTGGGCGACGTCCTCGGGGCGCCCGGTGTAGGCCAGCGTGCCGTCGGACTTGCCGCTCACCAGCACCGCGGCCAGCCACCGCTGGTTCTCGTCGAAGAACCGGATCACCTCCGACTGCATGGCGGCCGGCAGCGTCTGGTACTCGGCGGCCAGGATGCCGCACATGCACATGCGCTCGTTACGCAGGACACCGGCATAGAGGTCGGCGTAGGCCTCGAGCTTCGCGCGCGCGTCCCGTCGATCTCGATCGATCTCGACCAGCGCCTGGCTGAACCGCTCGGCATACCGGGTGATCAGCGCCTGGCCGAGCTCGGCCTTCCCGGGGTAGTGGTAGTGGAGGCTGGCCTTGGTGATCCCGAGCTCGGTCGCGATGTCGGCGTAGCTGAAGTTGCTGAAGCCGCGGATCTGCACGAGACGCTCGGCGATATCGAGCACCCGCTCGGCGGTTCCGGACTCTTTTCGGTTTCTCGTCCTTGCCATTTTTGAGATTTCTTTCCTGTCGGGGCTTGACAGTCTACCTACTAGAAGGTAGGTTGCGCGGCATCATGCAGCTTATCTACTAGTAGGTAAGCACCGTAACGAACCGGGGGAAACCGCTGTCAGGCGGGGCGACTCCCCATCCCCAAAGGAGGGGCCATGGGCACCATCACCACCTTCGATCTCGACCGCTTCACCCGTGCGGCCGAGGAGCGCGACGCCGAGACCCAGCTCTCGATGTACGGGCCGGACGCGGTGGTCACGATCAACAACAAGATCTCCCAGCCGGGCGCACCCAAGGTGCTGCGTGGCCGCGAGGAGATCAGGGCGTGGCTCGAGGACATGTACGGGCGCGACATGACCCATGCGGTCAAGCACCGCGTGCTCGACGAGACCGGCGCCGCCTACACCCAGGCGTGTCGCTATCCCGACGGCACGAACGTGCTCTGCGCGACGGTGATCGAGCTCGACGGCGGGGTCATCTCCGGCCAGACTGTGCTCGAGACATGGGACGAGGCGTGAGCCATGTCGAGCACCGCACGAACGGTCGACCAGGGCCGCCTGGACGAGTTCCTGGGCCGCTTCGTGGGTGACCTCGGCGCCGCGATGAGCGCGGCGTTGGTGGTCATCGGCGACCGGCTGGGGCTCTACCGGGCAATGGCCGACGGCCAGCCGGTGGACGCCGCGGAGCTGGCCGCGCGGACGGGGACCGATCGGCGCTACGTGCAGGAGTGGCTGGCCAACCAGGCCGCCGGGGGCTACGTCAGCTATGACGCGAACGCCGGGGCGTTCTTCCTGGCTCCCGAGCAGGCGCTGGCGCTGGCCCAGGAGGGGAGCCCGGCCTTCGTGCCGGGCGCCTTCCAGCTCGCCACTGCGCTGGTCAAGGACGAGGAGAAGATCGCCCATGCGTTCGTGTCCCGGGACGGCGTCGGCTGGCACGAGCATCACCACGACCTGTTCACCGGCACCGAGCGGTTCTTCCGCCCGGGGTACTCCGCCAACCTGGTCTCCTCGTGGATCCCGGCGCTCGACGGAGTCGAGGCGAAGCTGCGGTTGGGAGCCCGCGTGGCCGACGTCGGCTGCGGCCACGGCGCATCGACGATCCTCATGGCCGAGGCGTTCCCGAGCTCGGAGTTCGTCGGCTTCGACTACCACGAGGAGTCGATCGAGTCGGCCCGCGCCGCCGCTACGGCTGCCGGGCTCGATGACCGGCTGCACTTCGAGGTTGCGCCGGCCAAGCAGTACCCGGGTGCCAGATATGACCTCGTGTGCATGTTCGACTGCTTGCATGACATGGGCGACCCGGTCGGCGCGGCCCAGCACGTGCGCGAGACGCTGGCGCCGGACGGAACCTGGCTGATCGTCGAGCCGTTCGCCGGCGACCGGCTCGAGGACAACCTCAACCCGATCGGCCGGGTCTACTACGGCGCCTCGACGCTCGTGTGCACGCCGGCCTCGCGCGATCAGGAGGTCGGGCTGGCGCTCGGCGCTCAGGCCGGCGAGGCGCGGCTGCGCGAGGTGGTGAGCGCGGGAGGGTTCACCCGCTTCCGCCGCGCCACCGAGACGCCGTTCAACCTCGTGCTCGAGGCAAAGGCATGATCTGCACGCTGACCGCCCGCCGCCTGGAGCCTGGCGCCTATGAGAAGTTTCGCCAGGCGTGGGATCCGACGCGGGCAAACCACGACGCCCTGCGCCAGTGGAGTCGCATCTACCACTGCCGCGATGTGTCCGATCCGGACGTGGTGATTTCGTTTGGGTTCTTCGAGGGCTCGCTCGATGAGCTGCGTGAGGCGCAGGCGCGGCTCGGCCGCGCGTCACAGGTCGAGCGCGTCGACCCGCTCCTCGCCGCCGTGCTCCTCGACGGCTCGTTCGAGGTCGTCGAGGAGCTCTCGCCTTAGCCGCCCATGGCGAGCGTGGCGCCGCGGTCTCCGGCCGGGCGCCCGTTCGCCGGCGCCGCCTCGAGCGCGCCGTGGTCGAGGACCGTGTTGCGCTCGGAGGTCACCTCGCGCTCGAGGGGCAGCGAGCCGCCCACCGTGTAGTAGGGCTTGCCGGCGATGACCAGGTCCTCGGCCGGGAAGCGAGTGATCACCTCGCAGCCGTTCGCGGTGACCACCAGCTGCTCCTCGATGCGTGCCGCCGACCAGCCGTCGCTGGCCGGCCAGAACGTCTCGAGCGCGAACACCATGCCCTCGCGGATCTCCTCGGGATGCTCCAGCGAGACCAGGCGGCTGAAGATCGGCTTCTCCCAGATCGAGAGGCCCACGCCGTGGCCGAACTGGAGCGCGAACGCCGCCTCCTCGTCGGGAAAGCCGAACTCCTGCGCCTTCGGCCACACGCTGACCACCTCGCCGGTACTCGCGCCCGGCTTGATCAGCGCGATCGCCGCGTCGAGGTAGTAGCGGCAGCGCTTGTAGGCGTCGACGAGCGCCCTGGACCCGCTCGCCACCGCGAACGTCCGGTAGTAGCAGGTGCGGTAGCCCATGAAGCTGTGCAGGATGTCGAAGTACGCGGGGTCGCCGGGGCGTAGCGCGCGGTCGGTGTACACGTGTGGGTGGGGATTGCAGCGCTCCCCGGAGATCGCGTTGACCCCCTCGACGAACTCCGATCCCATGTCGTAGAGCACCTTGTTGACCAGGCCGACGCACTCGTTCTCGCGCATGCCCGGGCGCATCGCGCGGTAGAGCTCCTCATACGCTGCGTCCACCATCGCGCAGGCTTGGTTGAGAAGGCTGATCTCGTCCCGGGTCTTGATCACCCTGGCCTGCTGCATGAGCTGTTGACAGTCGACGATCTCGAGGCCGGCCTTCTGGAGGGCGAACAGCACCGCGGGCTCGATCGCATCGACGCCGACTGGCTCGTTCTCCAGACCGCGCTGGGCCAGCTCGGTCCTGATCTTGTTCGCGACGTCCTCCGCGCGACCGGACTCGGGGGACATCGCACCCCGCAGCGTGGAGATGCCGGCCCGGGAGCGCCCGTCTGACAGCCACGGGTTATAGAGCTGGTGATGGCGCGCCGCCGAGCCGAAATCCCACATGATTGGCGGCTCGCCCTGGGGCAGCAGGCAGAAGCGGTTCAGCTTGTCCTGGGCCCACGTGCCGATGTGGGTGGCGGTGATGTAGCGGATGTTGGTCATGTCGAAGCACAGCAGTGCTCCCATCGACGACTCGGCCAGTAGCCCGCTGATCCGCGCCAGGCGCTCCTCGCGCAGGCGGTCGAAGCGGACCCGCTCCTCCCAGTCGACCGCCATGGTTCCGTAGGTCGGAAGTCCCATCGGACCCGATCTTACAATCGTTTGCAGCCACCGCGTCCCACCGCTTGACGGCGAAACCGCGAGTCCGGTACTCTGCAATCGATTGCATCGACCCGAGCGTTACCGGGGACGAACCGGGGCGTGTCACGAGAGCGGGGCTGACCCTATGCAGGACGGAAGGCTGAACGACAAGAGGCTGGGCTGGGTGGGCGCGGGCCGCATGGGCCTGGCGCTGGCCACCCGCCTGATCGAGCAGGGTTGTGACGTGGCCGTGTACAACCGCACGCGCGCCAAGGCCGAGCCACTGGCCGAGCTCGGGGCGACGATCGTCGACTCGCCGGCCGAGCTCGGCGACCGCGACATCGTGTTCACCGTCCTGGCCGGCCCGACCGACTTCAAGCAGGTGGTCGCCGGACCCGACGGCCTGCTGTCAGCCGATGGGCATCACCCGGCGGTGATCGTCGACACGACGACGATCTCGGCCGAGGCCTCCGCGGTGGTCCGCGCCGAGGCGGAGCAGCGCGGCACGGCCCTGCTCGCTGCGCCGGTGAGCGGCAACCCCAAGGTGGTCAAGGCCGGCCGCCTGACCATGGTCACCTCCGGACCCCAGGAAGCCCACGAGCTGGCGCTGCCCTACCTGGAGATCCTGGCCGGCGGCGGGGTGACGTACGTGGGCGGCGGCGAGCGCGCGCGCCTGGTCAAGGTCTGCCATAACCTGCTGCTGGGGATCGTCGCCCAGTCGCTGGCCGAGATCCTCGTGCTGGGGGAGAAGGGAGGGATCTCGCGCGCTGACATGATGGAGTTCCTCAACAACAGCGTCCTCGGCTCGACCTTCACCCGCTACAAGACCCCGGCCTACGTGAACCTCGACTTCGCTCCCACCTTCACTCCGGCGCTCCTGCTCAAGGACTTCGATCTCGGCTACGACGCGGCTCGAGAGCTCGAGGTGCCGATGCCGGTGGCCACAGCGGCCCAGCAGGTCGTCCAGGCGCTGATCGGCCACGGTTACACCGACGTGGATTTCGCCGCGCTCATCGAGCTCCAGGCCCGCGCGTCCGGGCTCGAGCTCCAGTCCGAGTCCGCGCCGGTCTCAGATGGGCTCGGGAGAGCCGCCTAGTGCCCCGAGTCGACCCTGACCGATCATGACGGTCGAGCAACAGCCGGCCACCGAGGCACCCGCGGCCTACCTCGAGCGTTACGGGCAGATGCTCCTCATCCGCCTGTTCGAGACCGAGATGCAGCGCCTGTTCCTCAAGGGCGAGGTGCACGGGACCACGCACCTGTGCGCCGGGCAGGAGGCGGTGCCGGTGGGGGTGTGCTCGGCGCTCGAGCCCGATGACTACCTCGCCGGGACCTATCGAGGACACGGCCACGCGCTGGCCAAGGGCACCGATCCGCGCTCGTTGCTGGCCGAGATGCTCGGTCGCGCCACCGGGGTGTGCGGCGGCCGAGCCGGCTCGATGAACGTGATCGACGTCGCCCACGGCCTGGTCGGCTGCTTCGGGATCGTCGGCGGCAGCATTGCGGCCGCCACCGGCGCGGCGGTGACGGCGAAGCGCCAGGGCCGGGTGGCCGTGGCCATGTTCGGCGACGGCGCCACCAACCAGGGCTACTTCCACGAGTGCCTGAACTTCGCCAAGGTGCTCGCGCTCCCGGCCGTCTACGTGTGTGAGAACAACTTCTACGGCGAGTTCACCCCGATGCTCAAGGTGACCGGGGGCGGCGACATCACCTCCCGCGCGGCCGCCTACGGGATCCCGGCGCAGACAGTCGACGGCAACGACGTGTGGGCGGTCCGGGAGGCCGCGCTTGAGGCCGTCCAGCGGGCCCGCCAGGGTCGCGGCCCCACGCTGCTCGAGTGCCAGACCTATCGCCACCACGGCCACTCCAAGGCCGACCCGGCCAAGTACCGCCCACCCGAGGAGGTCGAGCGCTGGCTGGCCCGCGATCCGCTGAACGTGGCGAAGGCGAGGCTCGCCGAGCAGGGGATCGCCGAGCAGGAGATCGCCGAGGTCGACGACGCGATCAAGGCCCGGATCGAGGACGCCGTGCAAGCCGCCCTGGCCGCCCCCTATCCCGACCCGGCGGCGGAGAACCCCACGGAGTTCGCGCCATGAGCGACACGCTTGAGTTTCGCGTGGCGATCCGCACGGCGATCGTCGAGGAGATGGAGCGCGACGAGTCGGTCGTGTTCTTCGGCGAGGACATCGCAGCCGAGCAGGGCGGCGTGTTCGCGGTGACGCCGGGGATCCAGGAGATCTTCGGGGCCGAGCGGGTGTTCGACACCCCGATCTCCGAGCTGGCGATCACCGGCGCGGCGTTCGGCGCCGCGGTGACCGGCCTGCGCCCGATCATCGAGATCATGTTCGGCGACTTCATGGGTCTGTCGATGGACTCCCTGGTCAACCAGTCGGCCAAGTACTGGTACCTGTCGGGCGAGCAGCACGCCGCACCGATGGTGGTCCGCTCCGCGGTGGGCGGCGGCGGGCGCTTCGGAGCCATCCACTCCCAGACCCACGCCACCTGGTTCCAGGGGATTCCCGGGCTGAAGATCGCCTTCCCGTCCTCCCCCGCGGAGGCCAAGGGGCTGCTCAAGGCGGCGATCCGCGACGACAACCCGGTCATCTTCCTCGAGCACAAGCGGCTCTATTCGATTAAGGGGCCACCGCCGCAGAGCGCCGAGGAGGTCATCCCGCTCGGCCGCGCGAACGTCGCCCGGCCGGGTCGCGACCTCACGATCGTCTCGGTCGGGAAGGGCGTCCCGGATGCACTGCAGGCCGCCGCGCAACTCGCCGAGAACGACGGCATCGAGGCCGAGGTGGTCGATCTGCGCACGCTCCGACCGCTCGATCTGGAGACCGTCCTCGAGTCGGTCGCCCGCACCAACCGCCTGGTCGCGGTGGAGGAGGGCCCGGCCACCGGCGGATGGGCCTCCGGGCTCCTCGGCCTGGTCGCCGAGCACGGACTGCACGATCTCGACGACGCGTGGCTCCTGACCACCGGCGAGCTTCCGATCCCCTACAGCCCCACCCTCGAGGACGCGTTCATTCCCGGTGCCGAGGCGATCGCGTCGAGCGTGCGGGAGCGCGCCGGCGTGGCCAGCGCCCGCTGAGCGACCACTGAGCCCATGCCCGAGGTCGTCATGCCCCGCCTGTCTGACTCGATGGAGGAGGGGACCATCGTCCGCTGGCTCAAGCAGGACGGCGAGCGGGTGTCCGAGGGCGAGCCGCTGGCCGAAGTCGAGACCGACAAGGCCACGGTGACCTTCGACGCCGACGCCGAGGGGACGCTTCAGATCCTGGTTGCCGAGGGGGAGACCGTTCGGATCGGCGGAGTGATCGCCCGCATCGGCGAGGCGAGCGTCTCCGCGGTGGCGGCGCCCCCGCGCAACGGCCGGGCGAAGGCCTCGCCGCTGGCCCGGCGCATGGCACGCGAGGCGGGCATCGACCTCTCGCAGCTCTCGGGGTCGGGGCCGGGAGGCCGGATCGTAAAGGCGGACGTGAGCTCGGTGGCGCCGGCGCCCGCCGCGCCTGCCGCGCCTGCCGC
>JAFAWR010000386.1 GCA_019241635.1 Solirubrobacterales bacterium | reverse complement strand
CATCGCCACGGTCTTGAGCACCGCGCCGGGATCGGCCTGCTCCGCCGCGCCGAGCTTCTCGAGCGCTTTGGTCATCCCCCGGTTCATGTTCGTCCCGTGGTCGCCGTCGCCGATCGCGGTGTCGAGCGCCACCAGCTCGGCGCGGTGCTCGGACATCTCGCCGGCGAACCGGTTCATCCAGTCGATGGTGGCGTCGCGTGTAATGGCCACGTGGTGCCGGCTCCCGAGCGCGGTCAAACGCCCCAGCGCAGGGCCGGGGTGTTCACCGGGGCGTCCCAGTAGCGGAGCATCTCATCGTCGAGCTTGACCAGCGTGATCGAGCAGCCCTGCATCTCGAGCGAGGTGATGTAGTTGCCGATCAGGTTGCGCTCGATCGTCAGCCCGTGGCCCTGGGCGATCTTCGCCACCTCGGCGTACATCACGTAGAGCTCGATCAGCGGCGTGCCGCCCATGCCGTTGACGAAGGCCAGGACCCGGTCGCCACTGCTGAAGGGCAGGTCCTCGAGGATCGGGGTCATCAGGCGCTCGGCGATCTGCGACGCGGGGCCGATCTTCTCGCGGAAGCGCCCCGGCTCGCCGTGGATGCCGATCCCGATCTCCACCTCGTCCTCGCCGAGCTCGAAGCTCGGGTTGCCCGAGGCCGGGGTGATGCACGGGGTCAGCGCCATGCCCATCGAACGTCCGTTGGCGTTCACGCGCCGCCCGAGGTCGGCCACCTCCTTCAGTGACTTTCCGTCGTCGGCGGCGCCCCCGCAGATCTTCTCGACCAGGACGGTCACCCCGACGCCGCGGCGCCCGGCGGTGTACAGCGAATCCTCGACCGCGACGTCGTCGTTGGTCAGCACGGTCTCGACCTCGATGTCCTCGCCCCGGCCGAGCTCGGCGGCCATGTCGAAGTTCATCACGTCGCCGGTGTAGTTCTTGACGATGTGCACCACTCCGGCGCCGCCGTTGACCGCCTTGGTCGCCTCCGCCATCTGGTCCGGGGTGGGAGAGGTGAACACCTCGCCCGGACAGGCAGCGTCGAGCATGCCAGGCCCCACGTAGCCGCCATGCATCGGCTCATGGCCCGAGCCGCCGCCACTGATCAGTCCCACCTTGCCCTGGACCGGCGCGTCCTTGCGGACCACGATCGGCGGGTCGTAGGAAACGCGCACGCGATCCCCGTGCGCGGCTTCGACGCCTCGGAGCGCGTCCTGCAGGACCGCGTCGGGCGCATTGATGAGCTTCTTCATGCCCCTTCCTTCTTAAGCGTGTATGGACGAACCGCGGGTCACGAGGACACACTCGCCGGGGTGAGGCGCTCGAGCGTGCGGTGGTGACCCGTATACGTACTTGAATCCACAGTCACCGCGAGTGGACGTCCGAGTGTGGGGATATGACCCACGCGCGCACCACCGCGCCGGAGCAGCGCCGGACGGCGACTCAGCACGGATAATGCCCAGCAAGCACCCTCCTTCTGGACCTAGCGCTCTCCACCCACGAGCCTCGTGTTGCGACAATAACGGAAAGGGTGCGACAATGTCAAACATCGTTCGGACCCGAGGTCGGGTTTAGAGGTCGGGGTCGCTGGGCTCAACTGAGATGCCGGGTCGCATCCAATCCATCGAGCGCGCGGCCGCCATCCTGCGGCTGCTTTCGGGCCGCTCCCGGCGGCTCGGCGTAGCCGAGCTCGCGGGCGAGCTGCGCCTGCCCAAGGGCACGGTCTACGGGATCCTGCGCACGCTGCAGGCGGTCGGCTTCGTCGAGCAGGATCGCGACTCGGGCAAGTATCAGCTCGGGCCGGCCCTGCTGCACATGGGCTCGAGCTACCTGGACGGCAACGAGCTGCGCACGCGCGCGCTGAACTGGGCCGATGGGCTGGCCACCCGGAGCGGGGAGAGTGTGCGCATCGGCACGCTGCACGAGAACCAGGTGCTGATCGTCCATCACGTCTTCCGACCCGACGACACCCACCAGGCGCTCGAGGTCGGAAGCCTCCTCCCCGTGCACGCCACCGCGCTCGGTAAGGCGCTGCTCGCCCATCACGACTATCTGGTCGCCGAACTCGCCCCCGGTTCGCTGCCTAGCTACACGCCGGCCACGGTCACCGACGTGTACCGCTTCCGCTCCGAGCTCGAGGCGATCGCGCAGCGCGGCTGGGCGGTCGAGGTCGGCGAGCTGTTCCACGGCTCGGCGTCGATCGCGGCGCCGATCGAGGACCGGCGCCGGGTGACCGTCGGCGCGATGAGCATCGCCGGGCCGATCGAGCGGCTGTGCGACGGCCGCCAGCCACGTGCCGAGTTCGTCGACTACGTGATGGAGGCCTCGCGGGCGGTGTCTCGCGAGCTCGGGGCGATTCCCTGGTAGGCACGCACCCGCATAGACTGCGCCCGTGGGGCCAGGAAGACTGAACTGGCGATACGTAGCCTCGATCGACCAGGGGACCGCGTCATCGAGGTGCTTCGTTTTCGACGACCGGGCGCGGATCGTGTCGGTCGCCCAGCACGAGCACCGCCAGCACTTCCCCCGGCCCGGGTGGGTCGAGCACGACCCCGAGGAGATCTGGCGCAACGTCGAGCTCGTGGTGCGGGTAGCGCTTGACAAGGCCGACCTGTCGCCGACCGACCTGTGCGCGCTGGGCATCGCGAACCAGCGCGAGACCACGGTGCTGTGGGACCGCCGCACCGGCGCGCCGGTCCACAACGCGATCAACTGGCAGGACACCCGGACCGACCGGCTGTGCCGGGAGATCACGCGCGAGCACGGACAGGAGATGTTCCGGGAGAAGACCGGGCTCCCCGTGTCCACGTACTTCTCGGGTCCCAAGATCCGCTGGCTGCTCGACCACATCCCCGGGCTGCAGGAACGCGCCGAGGCGGGCGAGGTTCTGTTCGGGACGATCGACTCGTGGCTGATCTGGAACCTGACCGGCGGCCCGGGCGGCGGGCGCCACGTCACCGACGTGACCAACGCCAGCCGGACGCTCTTGATGAACCTGCAGGCGCTCGACTGGGATCCGGCGCTACTCGACGCGATCGGGGTCCCGGCGGCGATGCTCCCGGAGATCCGCTCCTCCTCGGAGCCCTACGGCGAGGCCGGACCGCCGATCGCCGGCGTGCCGGTGGCCTCGGCACTGGGCGACCAGCACGCCGCGCTGGTCGGCCAGACCTGCTTCAACCCCGGCGATGCCAAGTGCACGTTCGGCACCGGGAGCTTCTTCGTGCTCAACACCGGCGAGCGCCCGGTGACCTCGTCGAACGGGCTGCTCTCGACGCTGGCCTACAAGCTCGGGTCGGCGGAGCCGGTGTACGCGCTCGAGGGCTCGATCGCGGTGACAGGCGCGCTCGTGCAGTGGTTCCGCGACAACCTGGGATTGATCGGGAGCGCCCCCGAGATCGAGACGCTCGCGCTGACCGTCGAGGACAACGGCGGGTGTTATTTCGTGCCCGCGTTCTCCGGGTTGTTCGCACCGCACTGGCGCAGTGACGCGCGCGGGGTGATCGCCGGTCTGACCGGTTACATCAACAAGGGTCACCTGGCCCGGGCGGTGCTCGAGGCCACCGCATGGCAGACGCGCGAGGTGATGGAAGCGATGAACACCGATTACGGGCGCTCGCTGTCGGCCCTGCGGGTCGACGGCGGCATGACCCCGAACAACCTGCTCATGCAGTTCCTGGCCGACGTGCTCGACGTACCGGTGATGCGCCCGATCGTGGCCGAGACGGTGTCCCTCGGCGCCGCCTACACCGCGGGCCTGGCGGTTGGCTTCTGGCAGGGCACCGACGGCCTGCGCAAGAACTGGCACAGGGCGGCCGAGTGGCTGCCGAGCATGGATACCGGCGCGCGCGAGCGGGGTTACCGCAAGTGGAAGAAGGCGGTGGCGCGCACGGTGGACTGGGTCGACGACGACGAGTAGGGCCTCGGGGTGGCGCGGTCCGCGGGGCGTGGGGGCGCGCGCGGCGCAGCCCGAACGCGACTGATCCGCCACTCGGCATCTCCCACCGCTCGAATGGCGGTTCACTCGCGCTATACGCGAGTGAACCACCATTCACCTCTCGGAGGGGGCCGAGTGGCCGATCACTCGCGCGTAAGACGGTGGCGGCGGCACCGGGCGGGTGCCGCCGTCTCCGTTGACTGTCATGCCCCCTGGGTTACTGCAGCGTCGGCCGGTCCTGTACGGTCTCGCCCTCCGCGAACACTCCAGGTTCGGGCGGTTTGCGCGCTTTCAGGATGTCCTGGATGAATACGTCGTACATGACCGAGGCGATTGCCGCCCCGATTAGAGGCCCGACGATGGGCACCCAGAAGTAGCCGCTGATGTTCGCGTAGTTGCCTGGGAAGGCAACCGATTTCCAGCCCGCGATCCACGCGAAGATGCGCGGGCCGAAGTCGCGGGCCGGGTTGATGGCGTATCCGGCGTTGGCCCCGAACGAGATGCCGACCGCCATCACGATCATGCCGACGATCCACGGCGTCATGTTGGCTCCGACCGGGAGGTTGTACTCATCGGTCACCGCCCACACGAACAGCGCGAGGAAGAACGTACCCACGATCTGGTCGATCAGCGGTCCTAAGACGTTATGGAAGTACGGTGCGGGGAACGTCGCGAAGGTGCTGTAGGTGGCTACAGAAGCCGGCGTCCCCTTCACGATGTGGTTGACCTGGTCGAAGTGGTTGATCGCGTTGTTGTAGACCAGAAACACCAGCGCGGCACCGAGGAAGCAGCCCAGCACCTGGGCGATCCAGTAACCCGGCACCTTGTTCCACGGCAGCTGCCGGCGGATCGCCGCCCCCAGCGTGATCGCGGGGTTGATGTGCGCGCCGGTCACGCCGCCTACGGTGTAGATCGCGAACACCACAGCCAGGGCCCATCCCCAGGTGATCAGCAGCCAGTCCCCCGACGACTGCAGAGCGCCGGCGGAGCTGCGCCCTGATCCGATCAGGGCCCACAGCATCGCCACCACCCCGTCGCCGAAGCTGATCAGGATGAAGCAACCGAAGAACTCGGCCCACAGCTCTCCGATCATGCCCTGCCGCCAGCGAAGCGGCAACGGGCGGACCGCTCTTGACTCAGCTACGGTTGCCACACAACCTCCTCCTCTGAGACTTTGGGTTCAGGAAACGCGCTCCCACGCTCGCGCGGCCGCCGATTCGCCCCTCTGAGGAAGGCACCGCTCCCGCTCTGCGGTAGTGGATGTGCGCCGGTGACCGGTACGGATCGCGAGCACCGACCATCTAGGCCCGGCTCCGGTCCTGCCTGAGTTCACTGACACCACCCTCAGATCCTCCGCCCGATGGGCGCCGCGGCGACCCACTTGCGTCCGCGGGTTGACCGAGATTACCAGCGTTCGTGCGACAATGTCAAACGCCGTTTCCAATTAACGGGGGCCGAAAACCGGCCGCGAACGGCCTGTTCAGGCGGCCGCTCAGCTGCGAGTGCCGGCGGGGGTCCGCCTGCGATACGGCGAACGGTAAGGGCTGGCGGAGCCGTTTTGGAAGAAGTTCCCCACGTACTCCATGACCTCGTCGGCGTCGCCGCCCGCGCTGATCGGGTCGCCGAACGACACCTCGATCCGATGGCGCCGCGACACCGGCCGGTCGTGCCGGCGCCGAGGCCAGAAGCGCCCGGGCGGCATCGCCTCGGCGGTGCCGGTGACCCGGATGGGGACGATCGTCAGGTTGTGGCTGGCCGCCAGCACGGCGGCGCCGCGCCGCAGCGGGCCGGGCATGCCGTCCCGCGACCGGGTCCCCTCCGGGTAGAGCAGGAGGTTCCAGCCCTGGTCGAGCAGCGTGTCCAGGTGGCTGCCGTTCTTGGACATGCCTCCGCCGCGCTTACGCTCGACCGGGACCGTGTTGAAGACCAGCGACACGAGCGAAGCGACCAGGCGGTTGCGGTAGAAGTAGTCAGCGGCGGCGGCCACCACGGTCCGCTTGCGAAGCCGACGGGGCAGGGCCGAGAGGATCACCGGCGTGTCCAGGTGGCTGGCGTGGTTGGCGACCAGGATCACCGGACCCTTCACGCCCTCGAGCCGCTCCCTGCCGGTCGCCCGGCGGGCGGCGTAGTAATCCATGATCGGATCGAGCACCAGGCGCATGAACGTGCCCCGGACCACGCCGGCCGGCCACGAGCGCGCCCACGGAATGTCGAGCTGTGCAGCCGCTTTGCGCAGTTCGCGCCCGCGCGCGGGCGCGGCGCGCGCGGCATCGAGACCGCGCGCCGGGGCAGCGCGAGCCGCGTCGAGGACTCTGCGCTTGCGGGAGCGCTCACGGCGGAACTGCATTACCGCGGGTTGTACCCCCTCCTGTGACATTCGTTACACGGAGTCGGCGACCGGTGCCCGGCCCGATCCGAGCCGGCGTCGGGCGGGCGCGACCGCCCCCGCGAACGGCTTCTACGATTAGCCGCTCCGTGCGGCCGCCGCGCTTCTCCCCAGACCCGTTCCAGCCCGCCTCGGTGGTCACCGACGACCTCCGCGGACACCCGGTCGTGGAGACCATCCGGCGCCGGCGCGAGGAGGGCTCACGCCCCGGGCAGCGGACCGACGGCCGGCGTGTGGCGCTGGTCATCGAAGGCGGCGGCATGCGCGGCGTGGTCTCGGCCGGGATGACCGCGGCGATCGAGCAGCTCGGCCTGCGGGACGCCTTCGACGAGGTTCACGGCGCCTCAGCGGGCGCGTTCAACGCCGCCTTCCTGCTCGCCGGCCAGGCCGCCTACCTGGCCACCCTGTATCAGTACGGATTCGGCGACCCGAGATTCGTCAGCGCGCTGCGAGCCCTGCGCGGCGGCCCGGCCTTCGACATGGACCACGTGGTCAACCACGTGTGGACGCGGCAGCGGCCATTGCGCTTCGAGGCGATTTTGCAGAGCGGGATCGACCTCCACTGCACGGCCACCGACGCCGACCGGGCGACGATCGTCGACCTCGCCGAGCTGCGCACCCAGGAGGAGATCTGCTGCGCGATGCGCGCGTCCGGACGGCTGCCCTGGCTGGCCGGGGGGCCGGTCAGCTTCCGCGGCATGCGGCTGCTCGACGCCACCCTGGCCGAGGCGATCCCGGTGGAGCTGGCCCGCCAGAGCGCCACCGACATCGTGGTCCTCCAGACTCGTCCTCATGGCGTAGCGCACACACCGCTCTCCCCGCTGGTGGCGCGCCTGACCGACCGCTACCTGCGGACGATCAACCCGGCGCTGGTCGAGCTGCGGGTGACCCGCTCCCCCCGCTATGACGCGCTGACCGCCGAGCTCGCCGCCCAGGCCGCCGATCCCGGGCACGCGCCGGCCACATGCGTGATCCGCCCACCATCCGACTGCGTCGTGGTCGGGCAGCTCGAGCACCGCGCCTCGGTCCTGCAGACGGCCGCCGCGGAGGGGTTGCGTGCGGCCTGGATGGCGCTCGAGGGCGAGGATCCCGAACTGATCGGGACCCTCACCGCCTACCCGCGTACTCGGGCTACACCTGAGCCGGCTCGCGCTCGAGCGGCTCGTCGGCGCCCGGCTCGACCGCCGGCCGCGCCCGCGCGCTAGAGCCCTCGATATTGATGTGAGGCAGCCGGTCGTCGATCCAGCGCGGCAGGCGCCAGGTGAGCGGACCGAGCAGCTCCAGCACCGCCGGGAGCAGTACACAGCGAACCACGATCGCGTCGAGGAGCACGGCGGCGGCCAGGCCGAAGCCGAATTCCCTGATCACCCGCTCGTTCCCGAACATGAACGACAGGAACACGCAGATCATGATCGCCGCGGCCGCGCTGATCACGCGACCGGTGAAGGCGATCCCGTCGGCCACCGCGGCGCTGGCATCGCGCCGGCGGACCCACTCCTCACGCACGCGGGAGACCAGGAACACCTCGTAGTCCATCGATAGGCCGAACACCACCGCGAACATCAGCACCGGTATCCACGGCTCGATCGGCCCCTTCTCCACGCCGATGATGCTCCCGCCCCAGCCTTTCTGGAACACCGCGACGGTGACGCCCAGCGCGCCGCCGATGCTCAGCAGGTTCATCAGCGCGGCCTGGATCGGGATGACCAGCGAACGGAAGATCACGAACAACAGCAGGGCCGAGAGGACGACCACGATGCCGATGAACAGCGGCAGCTTGCTCGCGAGCACGTGCGAGAAGTCGATCGACCCGGCGGTGAAGCCGCCCACGAACACGGTCACCCCGGTCTGGGCCTTGATCGGCGGTGCCACGCTGTGCCGGAGCTGGTTGACCAGGTTGGTCGTGGCCGCCGCCTGGGGCGCCGAGCTCGGATAGGCCTCGAGCACGGCGACCTGACCCGACGGCGCGAGCCGCGGCGGGGTGACCGCGACAACGCCGGGGGTCTGCCGGACCGCGGCCTCCAGGCGCGGCAACGCGGCGGCCTGCCCGGACGGCGAACCCTCGACGACGATCAGCAGCGGGCCGTTGAAGCCGGCGCCGAAGCCCTTGGCCAGGAGGTCGAAGGCCTGACGCGTGCTGGTACCCGCCGGGTCGTTGCCGGCATCGCTCGGGTTGAGACGAAGCGCGAACACCGGCAGCAGGAGGGCGACCATCAGCCCGCCGGAGACGATGGCCAGCGGCCAGGGGCGGGCCTGGACGGTCCGGCTCCACTCGCGCCAGCGAGACCGTGACGCGGCCACCACCGGGTCGTGGCCGTCCGATCCGGCGGCGGGCGCCGGGCGCCGTCGCGAGAACAGGCGCCGCCGGCTGCCGGGCGCCCACACCAGCCGGTGACCCCACTTCGAGAGCATCGCGGGGAGGACGGTGAGCGACGCGGCGAGCGTCAGCAGCACCGCGAACACCGAGGCGATCGCCAACCCGTACATGAAGCTCACGCCGGTGGCGAACATGCCCAGCAGCGCGATGATCACGGTCGTGCCGGCCAGGAGGATCGCGCGGCCGGAGGTGTCCATGGCCTCGACGACCGAGCGTTCGACGTCGCCGAACGCCACGTAGTTCTCGCGGAAGCGGGTGACGATGAACAGCGCGTAGTCGATCCCGACACCGAGGCCGATCATCAGCGCCAGCTCGGGCGAGACGTTGGACATGGAGGTGATGTGGGTGGCCAGCCCGATCAGCGCCACCGCGGTGATGAGCCCGAAGCCCGCGGTGATCAGCGGCATGCCCGCCGCGACGAACGAGCCGAAGGTCAGGAGCAGGATCACCATGGCCGCGATCACGCCGATCTCGGTGGCCGGACCGACCGAGAAGCCCTCCGCGGCCTCGATCACCTGACCCCCGCCCGCGATCGTCAGCCCGGGCACGTCGACCGCCTTGATCTGGTCGAGCACCGGCTTGCCGGCGGCGTTGGGCACCAGGTTGGCCGGCTTGTCGTAGTTGATCGTCGCGAACGCGGTCGTCCGGTCGTGCGAGACCGTGACCTTGCCGGCGGGGCCGTAGGGGCTGAGCACGTTGATCACGTGCGGATCGCGGACCACCTTGTCGAGCAGCCCGGTGATCGCCGTCTTGACCTGCGGGTCGTCGATGGTTCCGCTGCTGACCCGGAAGACGATCGTGTCGACATCACCGCTCTGCGCGGGGAATTCGCGCTTGAGCAGGTCCAGCGCGCGCTGCGACTCGGTTCCGGGCAGGCTGAAGTTCGTGGCGTAGTTGCGGCCGACTGCGCTGGCGATGGCCGTGGTGATCACGGCAACCGCCAACCAGGCGATGAACACCTTCTTGCGGTGTGCGATACACCAGCGTGTGACTTTCAGCACTATGTGACTCCTGGGTACGTAGGGGCGGCAGCGGTCACCTGCGCCCTGCGCCCGCGGAGTGACCCGGTGTGAGATTAACTGTGTAGCACGGACGCATCCTGGGCTTGTGATCTTCCCGCGTCCGCTGCTTCCGGGCCGTCGAGTCCGGCCAGCGAGGCCAGGCTGTTGGCCACGTCGACGATCTCGTCGAGCTCGGCGAGGTGCCCCTCCTGCGCGGCCGCCTCGGGAGCTGAGCGAGCGAAGGCCCGGTAGCGGGCGCGCAGGTCGGGCAGCGCGCGCGCCGGCGCGGGGTCGCGCTCGGGGTCTCGCGTCCGGAGCGCCCCCTCGACGCGTGACAGGAGGTCGCGCAGGTCGCCGGCCAGCGGTTCGAGCCCGGGCAGCGGCTGGCGGGGCCCGTCGTCCTGGACCTCGAGTCGCAGGACGTGGCCGGCCTGGATCAGCCGGCGCATCGCGGCCAGCAGCCCCTGACTCTGCTCGGCGTCAATGCGGCGGGTGGCGGGCTCGGACAGCGAGCGGGCCACGGCGGCGTCGGCGGTCGTCCGGGCCAGCCGGGCCTGCCGGCTCAGGGGGCGCATCTGGCTCTCCTCGACGCGGCGGCCGGTGATCAGTGCGGAGAGGATCGCGTCGAGGTACGCGCCCTGCGCGGCCAGCAGATCGCCGAGCGCCTGGCGGGCCTGAGTCTTCGACCACGTGGGCCACACCGCGTACGCGAGCAGGCCCAGCCCGCCGCCGATCAGCGTGTCGAGCAGGCGGGCCCAGGCGGTGGCCAGCGTGTCGGGGCTGATCGCGTTCAACAGGAACACGACCAGCGCAGTGATGAACGCGAAGCCTGCGGCGAAGCTGGCCGGGAACACGGCGTAGGCGGCGAAGGCGAGCAGGCCGACCAGCACGATGGTCACCCCGCCGGCCGGGTGAAGGGCGACCGCGATTGCCCCGGCCAGGCCGACGCCCAGGCATGTCCCGACCGCGCGCTCGGTGCCTCGGGTGAACGTGGCGCCGTACTCGGGACGCAGCGTGGTGGCCGCCGCGACCACCATCCAGTAACCCCGCTGGAGCGGCAGGTGCCGAGAGATGAGCTCGGCCGCCAGCACGACCACGGCCAAGCGCAGCGCGTGGCGTCCGGCGGGTGACTCGAGGCTCGCGTTGGCTCGGAGCTCGGCCACCTCAGCGGACAACCTCTCGAGCGGCCGGTGCGTGTGCCGGCGGGGCCGGCGCGCGCGCAGGCCGCCGCCCTCGCCGGCGCTCACCGCCAGCCCGGCCACGGCACGCAACTGGCCGGCCAGCGCGGTGAGCCGCCGGGTCAGCGGTGATGCGGCGTCTTCGCGACCCCCGGCGAGCCCGTCGGCCTGGTGGCTCAGCTCGGCCACCAGGCCGGAGAGGTCCGGCGCTCCGCCGCGGTCGCCCTCGATCGCGCGGGCGGCGCCGTCGAGCGCGCGGCCGGCGGTCTGGAGCATGCGCTCGGCCACCTCTCGCGGAGGGTCACCCGCCGCCGGCGGCCGTCGCATGAGCGCATGGATCGCGCTCAGCTCGATCCTCAGCCGATGTCCCTCGTTGACCAGGCTGCGCAGCGTCATCAGCGCCGGGTCGCCGAACAGGGCAGGCGACGACAGGCTGTCCTGCGCGTCGTCGAGGGCCGTGCCCGCGGGAACGGTCGAGGTCTCCCCAGACGCCGCGGCGAGCCGGGAGAGGACGCGATACGCCGCCGCGGTGGCCGAGCGCTGCACCCGCAGCGGGGTCGGCCAGCGAGCCAGGCCGAGGAACAGCACCTGGGAGAGGCCGCCGGCCAGCACGAGCCCGGCCAGCCCAGCCGACGCGGCGGCGGGCTGACTGAAGCGCCCGAACACGATGAACGCGATGATCGCCTGGTTGCCGACCACCCCGCCGCGGTTGCCGAGCCCGACCAGGAGTCCGCCGACCAGGGTCCACAGGCACAGCAGGACGAAGTGAAGCCAGGGCAGCGAACCGGTCACCGCGCCCACGAAGGTCGAGAGGGCCATGACCATGGCATCGACGGCCAGCACGGCCAGCGGCGGCCGTCCGGCGCGAATCCGCCAGGCGATCCCCACCAGCATCGCGCCGGCGCCCATGGTCACACCGGCCACCGCGGACCAGGCGATCGTGCCCACGGCCAGGACCGAGACCACCGGCACCGCGGCGAGCAGCCCCCCACGGGCCGAGACGGCGCGGCGGTCGAACTGCGCGGCGTCGCGCACGGCGACGGTCAGCGAGCCGGGTTCGGGTGGCGAGGGGGCTCCGGTCTGGCGGCGCCGGCGGCCGGGTTGGCGGCGGAAGCGGCGGAGATCCATCAGTCTGTGTCCTCGAGCATGCCCGATCAGGTCGTTACCCGCCCCGCCGGCCCAGCTGACCTCGACGCGCTGCTCGCGGACGTGACGGCCGGGTTCAACTCGTACGTCGCGTTCGCTCCCGAGGGGTGGGAGCCTCCCGACATGCGGACACATCGTGCCTGGGAAGCGGAGGTGCTGGCCGACCCGGCGACGTGGGCGCTGCTGGCGGAGGTCGACGGGGCGCCAGTGGGGCACGTGGCGTTCATCCCGGCGCGCAGGCAGGCCGGCGAGCGGGCGCACTGGCGGACCCGTCCGGTGATCGCCGGGCTCGCTCACCTCTGGCAGTTGTTCGTGCTTCCCGACTGGTGGGGACGCGGCGTCGCGCCGGTGCTGCACGATGCGGCGCTCGCCGAGATGCGCGGGCAGGGATATGAGCTGGCCCGCCTGTACACCCCGGCCGGGCACGCCCGCGCGCGACGGTTCTACGAGCGACGTGGCTGGGTCCCGCTGTCCGAGGCGTTCAACGAGGATCTCGGCCTGCCGTTGACCGAGTACCGGCTGCTGGTTTAGGGGCCCTCGGGGAGCCAGCCGTCGCGATAGGCGACGGCGATGTCCGGCGGGATATCCGCGTAGGCCTCGCGCCCCGTGTTCGTCTCGCGCTCGACCCCGGCGCCGTGGCGCAGCGCCAGCTCCGAGCGCGGGTAGACGACGTCGCCGTCCGTCCTCGTGCCGACGGCGAGGAGCGCGCACGGGCCGTCGCCGGCGCCCACGAAAACGTGCTCGGTGCCGTCCGGGCAGTGGACGAAGTCCCACTGGCGCAGCGAACGTTCCTGACCCTCGATCAGCACCAGGCACTCACCTGAGAGGACCAGGAAGTCCTCCTGCTCAGCCTCGGCGTGGTAGTAGCAGGCCGGCTGACCTGGCTCGAGCACCGCCAGGTTGAAGCCAAGCCGCTTGAACCGGGCGTCGTCGCTCTCGAAGCGGGTGTAGGCGCCGAAGTGACCGTCGAGCCACTTGGCCTCGCGCGCGTTCAGCACGAACCAGCCCTCACCGGCCGGCTCGCGGCCGCGTTCAGTGCGGTTCAGCGGCGCCTCGGGGACCACGGGTCCAATCTAGCGCGACGTCCCCCGAGGGTAACCTCGGCCGGGTGAGCACGAGCACCCCCGTCCCCGCTGTCGAGGTCTCAGAGCTCGTCAAGCGCTACCCGAAGTCGCCGGTCAACGCGGTCGATGGAATCTCGTTCGCGGTCAGGCCGGGCGAGGTGTTCGGGCTGCTCGGTCCCAACGGTGCGGGCAAGACGACGACGATCGGGATGCTGACCACGCGCGTGCGCCCGACCAGCGGCCGGGCGATGATTGGTGGCGTCGAGGTCGCCGCCGACCCGGTGCGCGCTCGCAGCCTGCTCGCCGTCGTCCCGCAGCGCAGCAACCTGGATCGCTCGATCTCGGTCCGCCGCAACCTGACCTTCCACGCCGCCTACCACGGCGTTCCCGCGACCGAGGCCACCCAGCGCGCCGACGAGCTGCTCGACCAGTTCGGCTTGCTCGAGCGGGCCGACGTCAAGCCGGACCTGTTCTCCGGCGGCCAGTCCCAGCGCATGACGATCGCCCGGGCGCTCATGCACGAGCCGCAGGTGCTGTTCCTAGACGAGCCCACCACCGGGCTCGACCCCGCCGCGCGGCTGTTCGTGTGGGACCGGCTGCGCGAGCTCAGAGGGCGCGGCGTCAC
>JAFAWR010000088.1 GCA_019241635.1 Solirubrobacterales bacterium | reverse complement strand
GATCACCAGCGGAGTGGATTTCCCGGAGACCACGAAGAACGACGCGATCACCGCGACCAACCCCGACAGCGGACCGACCGAGATGTCGATCCCCGCGGTCAGGATCACGATCAGCTGACCGAAGCTGATGAAGGCCAGAGCGGCCAGCAGGGTGAGCAGCGACGTGATGTTGAAGGCGGCCAGGAAGCGGGAATTGCTCGATTGGGTGTAGATCGCCAGCAGGACGATCACCGCTGCCAGGACCAGGCTGGGGAGGTAGTCGCCACCCATGAACTGGCGCGTCCTGACTGACCCGAGCAACCCTGTCCTGGCCTCCCCGTCCCGCGCCTCCTCCCGGCGATGCGAGGTGGCGGTGACGATCGTGCGGGCGATCTGCTCCTCGCTCACGCGCTCGCCCGCCAGCTCACCCACCACGGCACCGCGGGAGAACACCACGACCCGGTCGCACAATCCCTCCAGCTCGAGGCCGTCCGAGGAGGAGATGAGCACGGGGACCCCGGAATCGGCGATCGCGCGCAGGATGCGGTAGATCTCCACGCGCGCCCCCACATCCACGCCCTGGGTTGGCTCATCGGCCAGGATCAGCCTCGGCGAGCTGAGCATCGCCCGGGCCAGCACCACCTTCTGCTGGTTACCGCCGGACAGCGCCTCCACGTCGGTCTCGATCGACGGCGTTCGGATCTGCAGCTCCTGACATTCGCGCTCCGCCGCCTTGACCTCGGCCCGGCGGCTGAGCAGACCGCGCGCGGAAAACTGGGGGAGCGAGGACAACGTGACGTTCTCACGTACCGAGAGCGACATCAGCAGACCTTCGACGTGACGGTCGGCCGGGAGGTACGCGACGCCGCCGCGACGGGCCGCCGCCGGCGTGGAGAGACGCAGGCGCTCGCCGCCGAGCGTGACCTCACCGGAGCCCGGCTCCAGCCCGGCCAGCGCGCGCAGGAGCTCCGACTGACCGTTGCCGGCGATTCCGGCCAGGCCGACGATCTCCCCGGCCGCGACCTCGAGGTCGATGCCCTGGAAGGCATGATTCGACAGTCCGCGGACCGCGAGCCCGGCGCCCTCGCGGTCAGCCGTGCGCTTGTCGGGGAAGGTCGCCTCGACCGAGCGGCCGATGATCAGCTGCAGGATCTCCTCGTCGGAGAGCTCGTCGATCCCGCCGCTCCCACGGATCGCGCCGTCGCGCATGACCGTGACGCGGTCGGCGATCTGACGCACCTCAGCCAGTCGGTGCGAGATGTAGACCACGGCCGCACCGGTGTCCGCGGCCGCCCTGACCTGGGCGAACACCACATCGACACGGTCGGCCCCCAGCGGCGCCGTGGGCTCGTCGAGGATCAGCACCCGCGGATCAAGCGCGATCGCCTTGGTGAGCTCGAGCAGCTGGCGTTCGGCCACCGTCAACTCCTCGAGGCGGGCCCCCAGCGACACGCCGAGGTTCACGCGCGCGAGCTGCTCGCGCATCCAGCCCTGGGTCGGGCGCGCCGCTCCCGCGGCGAGCGCCAGGTTCTCGGCCACGGTCAGATCGGGCACGACGGCCGGGTGCTGATGGACGATGGCCACCCGATGGCGCTGAGCGGCTGCCGGGGTCAGGCGGGTCAGCGTCTCGCCGCCGAGCTCGATCGTGCCCGTATCAGGAGTGATCGTCCCCGCCGCGACCGACATCAGCGTCGACTTACCGGCGCCGTTTTCGCCAAGCAGGGCGTGGATCTCACCCCCGCGCAGCGGCAGCGACACGCCCTTGAGCGCGGTCACGCCAGGGAACGTCTTCCAGATGTCGGTGAGCTGAAGGAGGATCGGAGATTCGCTGTCGGTCATGCCGTCGGTTCGGTCTGGCGAATGCCGCCGCGCCGCGGCGGACGCGGCGGCAGTTCGCCGGTTGGAGGAGGACTACTCGCCCAGCGCGGACCTCTGCGCCGCGTGGGACAGATGCGAGGACAGGAACGCGTCGGACGGCATCGAGGGATCGCACTCGACCCCATGGGGTTGGTTGCTCAGTGAGTCCTCGAATGCCTTCTGCGGCACGACGGGCGAGGAGGGCACGGTCCCCCCGCTCGCCTTGGCCACGGCGAAGTCGACCGCGGTCCTGACCATCCAGTTCTGCGAGTCGACGGTGAACAGCTGGAACTGCGGATCGCTCTTGACCAGCTTCTCGCGGTCACACGAGAGCAGGTTCGAGTCCTCGGTGGCGACGGCCGGGATCTTGCGCCCGGCCTGCTGGAAGGCTCCGAACGAGCTGGCCAGTGCCGCGCCGAAGTCGGTCGTGATCGCGTCGATCTTCGGGTACTTGGCCAGCACCGCGGTGACCACCTTCTGGGTCTGAGCCGGATCCCAGTTAGTCACGTAGTACGGCGTCTGACCGATGATGTGGATATTCGGGCAGGAGGCCAGGGCCGCCTTCATGCCCTGGTACTCGGCCAGGCTCTGTGAGTTGGCCGGCGGACCGCCCAGGTTGATCACGTTGCCCTGACAGTGCAGGGCCTTGTCCAGCCACTGACCCCAGAGCTGGCCGGCCTGCTGGAACTGGGTCGAGATGTAGTAGTTGTAATCCACGCCCGCCTGGCCGCCGGGGAACACCCGATAGGGAACGGTGACCACGCCGGCCTTGTACGCCTGCCGGATCGCCGGGAGCACGGCCTGGCCGGCGTCCGGGAACACCACCATCGCGTTGACGCCCTGGGCCACCAGGCCGTGGATGTCGGAGATCGCCTTCTGGGTGTTGCCCTGCCCGTCGGTGTAGACGAACTTGGTCACGCTCGGGCACAGCGCCGCCTCGGCGCGGGCCTCACCGGTGGTTACCTTGCGCCAGTTGTTGTCACCGAAGCCGTCCGCGAGCGCGAGCGTGATCTTCTTGGAGCCGCACCATGAGGGACGGCCGGACGACGACGCCGATGACGTTCCGGTTGACGCCGCCGGCGAGGCGCCGGCAGTGCTCGAGCTCGAGCCGGCACTCGAGGCAGAACCCGAGCTCGAGTTCGAGCTTGATCCGCAAGCCGAGACGGCGGCGGCGCACGACAGCCCGATGGCGGCCGTGACTAGGCGCTTCCTGGTCATGTGCATGAACCTCTCCAATCCTTCCTGCGCGTCGTGTTCATTTCTGCTGCCCGGAGGCCAGCCGGGCGCCCGTGTCTGTGGGGAGTGACAAGCCCGGGTCGACGGTCTGTCCGACTCGCCTCGGTCCGTCCCGCGACGAGCGCCCATACCTCCGCAGCCAGCGCCGCCAGGGAACGCTGTAGATGGCCAGTCCGACCGCGAGCGCTCCCGCGTCGACGAGGCTCTGAACGCCCTGGCTGGCGCCCGTGACCAGCACGAACTGGTCGAGCTGGCTGATGAAGAGCGCGGCGATGGCCGTGGCCACCACGCTTCCCCGACCACCCAGCAACGACGTGCCGCCGAGAACCACCGCGGCCACCGAGGGAAGTAGATAGGAGTCGCCCTGGAAGGCGCCCGGCGACGACACGATCCCGGCCAACAGCAGACCGGCCGTGCAGTACAGGGCAGCGGCGCCGACGTAGGCCAGGAACTGGTAGCGGCGCGCCTCGAGACCCGCGGCGCGGGCGCCGAACAGCCCAGCGCCGACCGCCTCGAAGCGCCGCCCCCAAACCGAGCGCTTGATGATTACAGCCAGAATCGCGGTGAGGACGACCGCGATCAGCAGCGCGTTGGGAATGCCGGCGAACTTCCCTCCGGCGAACGTGGCCAGGACGTGAGTCGTCGGCGGAGGGTTGCCGCCCGAGATCTGGATCACCCCGCCGTACAGGAGCGCGTTCATGCCCAGGGTGGCCACGATCGGCGTGACGCCGACGGCGCTGATCATCAAGCCGTTCAGCACACCGGCGGCCAGGGTGGCCGCGAACGCGAGCAGGATCGCGATGGCCAGCTTGCCCGAGTCGCCGTTGGGATAGCTGGTGAGCAGCACGACGGTCAGCGAGATCATTCCGGGCACGGATAGGTCGATCCCGCCCTGCTGGATGACCAGCGTCTGGCCCATGGCCGCGATCGCCAGGACTCCGGCGAAGGGGAGCATCCCGAGGAGCGCCGAGTGCCGGACGCTCTGTGGCTCGAACACCAGGCTGATCAAGAACAGCGCGACCGTGGCGAGCAGGATCGGCAGCGAGGCAGGTGTGCGACCAAGACCTCGTTGGCGTAGTGACTCCACGGGCGCGGTGTGTTCGGGCGAAGCCATCGGGTGCGTGTCGCTCGCCGCCGGTCCTCTCGACTCGGCGGTAGCGGTGTGCAAGCCTACTACACACTTCGCCACGAGTGTCAACAGATAACGCACAGAAAACATACCGCTGGGCTACACTTGCGTCCGTGAGCGAGGAACGGCCCAGCGGTGGCGAGCGCGCGGCGCTTCCCGCGGTGGGGAGCCACATCCGCGACCGCCGCCAGTCCCTCGAGCTCTCCGTACGCGAGCTCGCGCGCCGGGTCGGGCTGTCCGCCAGCCTGATCTCCCAGATCGAGCGCGGGAAGGCCACGCCCTCGGTGGCGACGCTGTACGCGATCACCAACGAGCTCGGGCTCTCACTCGACGAGCTGTTCTCCGAGGGGGCGACCGCGCCGGCCTCGACCGCGGTCGGCGCGTTCGCCGACACGTCCGCGGGTCCCACCCAGCCCGGCGCCCAGACCAGGTCCAACGGGTCAGCGCCCGAGGAACCCGCGTCCCGCGGGCGGGTCGTGCGGCCGGCTCAGCGCAAGGCGATCCAGCTCCTTTCCGGGGTGCGGTGGGAGCGCCTCACGCCCTCGTCTGACCCCAACATCGACTTCCTGTTCGTCGACTACGAACCCGGCGGAGCCTCATGCGATCCCGGCGTGCTGATGCGGCACGCCGGCCGTGAATACGGCTACGTGCTGTCGGGAACGCTCGAGGTCACGGTCGAGTTCGAGACCTACCGGCTGGGCCCGGGCGACTCGATCTGCTTCGACTCGACGAGCCCGCACCGGCTGGCCACCGTGGGCGAGGAGCCGGTGCACGCCATCTGGTTCGTGGTCGGCCGGTCGGGCGACACCCGCTTGAGCTGAGGCCGGCTACGTCGAGGCGACCGGCTCGGGGGCCCGCTCCTGCGCCCCGAGCAGATCCGCGCCCCGCACATACGAGCGGCCCGCGACGAGCAGCTCGTCGGCGGGGAAGCGGGTGATGATGCGGCAGCCGTCGGCGGTGACCACGACCTCTTCCTCGATCCGGGCCGCCGAGATGCCGTCGCTCGCCGCGCAGTAGGTCTCGAGCGCGAAGACCATCCCCTCCTCGATGCTGACCGGGCTCTGCAGGCTGTGCAGCCGGGAGATCATCGGCGCCTCGTACAGGCCCACACCCAGCCCATGCCCGAATTGCAGGCCAAAGCACGCGGCCTCATCATCGAAGCCGAGCTCATGCGCGGTGGGCCACACCGCCGCGATGTCACCCGTGCTGGCGCCGGGCTTGACCAGATCGATGGCGTCGTCCAGCCACTCGCGGCAGCGCTTGTAGGCATCGAGCTGCGCCGCGTTTGCGCCGCCCACGCTGAACGTGCGGTAATAGCACGTCCGGTAGCCCATGAACGAGTGGATGATGTCGAAGAAGGCCTGATCGCCCGGTCGCAGAAGCCGGTCTGAGAACACGTGCGGATGTGGGTTGCAGCGGTCGCCCGAGACCGCGTTGATCGCCTCAACCTGCTCGGACCCGAGCTCGAACAGGAACCGCTGAGCCTCGGCCACGATGTGGCTCTCGGTCACGCCCGGCCGGAGCAGCTCATAGATTCGCTCGTAGGTGGCATCGACGATCGCGGCGGCATGATCGAGCAGAGCGATCTCCTCGGCGGTCTTGATCGCCCGCGCGCGCATCAGCACGCGCGATCCGTCGCACGTCGCAATCCCGGCGCGATGAAGCGCGTCGAGGGCGACCATGTCGGTCATGTCGATGCCGACCGGCTCGCCCGCGACGCCGCGCTCCTCGAGCTCTCGCCTGACCTGAGCAGCCAGCGCATCTGGTACTCCGGTCTCGTCCGGCATGGCGCCCCGCATCGGCGTGACGCCGGCGCGGAAGGAGGCCGCGGGAAGCCAGGGTGCATAGAGCTGGTGGTGGCGCGCAGCCGAGCCGAAGTCCCACAGCACAGGGTCGCCGCTCCGCGGCAGGAGCGCAAACCTGGCGTTCTTGTCGCGCGCCCACTCTCCGATGTGGGTGCTGGTCACATAGCGGATGTTGTTCGGATCGAACATGAGCAGCGCACCCAGGTCCGAGTCCTGCAGCTGTGCTCGTGCGCGCTCGAGGCGGTCGCGACGGAGCTTGGCGAAGTCGATTCGCTGCTCCCAATCGACCGCCATCGTCGCCCCGCGCGAGGCGATTTGAGACATTCGGCTTCCTTTCGGTGGCGCGATTCGTGTGTGTAGTGAGAGTAAACACGTTCGCGCTGCGCCGGTCAACGTGGTTGGACGAAATCGGGCTTTTCCCCGGTGCGCGCTCAGGCGATCGCCCGAGTGCTCGAGTCACCAGGGCCCGGCTATTCGGCGGTGAGGTAGGCGACGACCGTGTCGCCCAGCATCGTCCGGTAGTGCTCGCGCCGGTCGCGGCTGCCCAGATCCCGGTCGAAGATCGCCCGGAACGTGTACCGGTTGGCCACCCGGAACACGCAGTAGGAGCTGATCAGCATGTGCAGATCAAGCGGGTCGACCTGCCGCCGGAACGCGCCCGACTCGCGGCCCCGGGCGAGGATCCGCGCGATCAAATCGATCACCGGCGAGTTCAGGCTGGCGAAACCGGGTGAGCGCTCGAGGTGCTCGGCTCGGTGGATGTTCTCGATGCTGACCAGACGGATGAAGTCCGGATGGGAGTCGTGGTGGTCGAAGGTCAGCTCGGCCAGGCGGCGAATCGCCGAGACCGGGTCGAGGTGCTCGACGTCGATGTCCTGCTCCGCCGCCCGGATGCCGGCGTAGGCGCGCTCGAGCACGGCGATCCAGAGCTGCTCCTTGCCGCCGAAGTAGTAGTAGATCATCCGCTTCGTGGTGCGTGTGCGCTCGGCGATCTGATCAACCCGCGCGCCGGCATAGCCCTGCTCGGCGAACTCGCGCGACGCGACCTCGAGGATGTCGGCGCGGGTCTGCTCGGCGTCGCGCTGGCGCGCCGGCCCGGCACCTTGTGGTTTCGAGCCCGCTGCCTTGCCCCCGTCCGCGGCGGCTCGGGGATTGCGAGCACGCGGCGTCGCGGCCTTGCGCCGCGTACGGCCATCTCCCGCGACGTCCTGGGCCCGGGGCATCGCCGCCGATTCTAGGCACGTTTCGGGACGGCCGCCCATGGTAAGAACTAACTAGTTCGTCCACTAAATCGGCCCGTGAGCTCCAGCGCATCCGCCATCACCCACCGAGTCGGATTGATCGGCGCCCACATCGGGCCGTCGCTGAGTCCCGCGCTGCACGAGCGCGAGGCCGAGGAGCTCGGCCTGCACTGCGTGTACGAGCGCATCGACATCGAGGCGCTCGAGGTGGCGCCGGCTCAGGTAGGCGAGCTCCTGCGCATCACCCGCGGCCTCGGCTTCCGCGGGGTCAACGTCACTCACCCGTGCAAGCAGCTCGTGGTCGAGCACCTCGACGGCTTGTCCACCGACGCGGCCACGGTGGGTGCGGTCAACACCGTGGTGTTCGACGGGGCCGGAGCGATCGGGCACAACACGGACTGCTCGGGCTTTCGCCAGGCGTTCGCCGCCGGCCTCCCCGACGTCACCACCGACCGCGTCGTCCTGCTCGGCGCCGGCGGCGCCGGTGCGGCGGTGGGGCACGCGGCGCTGTCGCTGGGGACCGAGTCGCTGATCATCATCGATGCCCGCGGCGAGCAGGCTGCCGAGCTGGCTCGGCTGCTGTCCCGCCGTCACGGACGTGGGCGTGCGCGCGCCACCGACGATCTGGCCGGCGCGCTCCGCACGGCGGACGGGCTGATCCACGCGACGCCGACCGGGATGGAGTCGCAGCCAGGCATGCCTTTCGCGGCCGAGCTGCTGCACGACAGCCTGTGGGTGGCGGAGGTCGTCTACCGGCCGCTCGAGACCGAGCTGCTGGCCGAGGCTCGACGGCGAGGCTGCCGGACGCTCGACGGAGGCGGCATGGCGGTCAACCAGGCGGCCCTGTCGTTTGCTCTGTTCACCGGGATCGAGCCCGATCGAGAGCGAATGGAACGGCACTTCCGCGAGCTCGCGGAGCAACCGCCGAGCCTGGCGGCGTGCCCAGAGAAGACCTAACGGAGAGCAAGGGAGGAAGAAAGTGGAGAGCACCAACAGCCATTCGGCTTCACCGGATGCGGATCGCTGGACAAAGACGCCGAGGAAGGCAGCGGTAGCAGGCTGGATCGGCAGCGTCCTCGAGTACTACGACTTCTTCATCTACGGAACCGCCGCCGCGCTGGTCTTCGGCAAGGTGTTCTTCCCGTCGGCCAACCCGACCACCGGCACGCTGCTGTCACTGGCCACCTACGGCGTGGCGTACGTGGCGCGTCCCGTCGGCGCGGTCTTCATGGGCCACCTCGGCGACAAGCACGGGCGCAAGCGGGTCCTCGTCCTCACCGTGACGGTGATGGGGCTCGCGACCTTCCTGGTCGGTTGCCTGCCGACCTACGCCGACATCGGCCTGGGTGCCCCGGCGCTGCTGGTCGCGCTCCGGCTCCTCCAGGGCCTCGCCGCCTCAGGTGAGCAGGCCGGCGCGAATTCCCTGACGCTCGAGCACGCGCCCGAGCACCGTCGCGCGTACCACACGAGCTTCACCCTGAGCGGCACGCAGGCCGGTCTGGTCATCGCCACCGCGATCTGGCTGCCGATCGGCTCGCTTCCGGAGCACCAGCTGACCACCTGGGGCTGGCGCATCCCGTTCCTGCTCAGCGCGGTGGTGACGATCGCCGGCCTGATCATTCGCCGCAAGCTCGACGAGACGCCGGCCTTCCAGCAGGCGGCGGACGAGGGCACAGCCCAGGTGCCGTTCACCGGGCTCCTGCGCGACCATTCCCCCGCGGTGCTGCGCGTGACGTTCGCCGCGCTGGCGTCCACGGTCAGCACGATCTTCACCGTGTACGCGTTGTCGTTCGCGGTCAAGACAGTGGGGCTCGACGACACGACCATGTTGTGGGTGGCGATCGCGGCCAACGTCGTCGCGCTGGCGTCGATCCCGGCGTGGGCCACGCTCGCCGACCGGATCGGCCGCAGGCCGGTGTTCATCTTCGGCGCGCTGGGCAGCGGCGCGCTGATGTTCGCGTACCTGGGCGCGATCGCCAGCCGCCAGTACGCGCTGATCTTCCTCGCCGCGATCGCCATGTCGGGGGTCGTCTACAGCGCCCAGAACGGCATCTGGCCGTCGCTGTTCGGCGAGATGTTCCCCACCCGCGTACGCCTCTCCGGCGTGGCCATCGGGACGCAGATCGGCTTCGCCCTCGGCGGCCTCGCCCCCACCCTGGCCACCGCGATCGCCGGCAAGGGCTCGGGTGGATGGGTGCCGGTGGCCTGCCTCACCCTCGCCGCGAGCATCCTCGCGGCGGTCGCCGTGCTGAGCGCACGGGAGACGCGCGAGCTGTCGCTCGCGGAGATCGACGCGGTCGCGGAGAACCGAGGGGCGTCGGCCGCGGGTCGCGGTGAGGTGAGGCCCAGCGCTCGCCGCTCACCCGAGAAATCCTATATAACTAACTAGTCCGTTCATTGCGACGGCGGAGTTGCCCCCGGGTCACGGGAGCGCCCCGCGTACCCCGTGCGAACGAGAGAGGACACAAACACCCGTCGCCGGCACGCCTCGAGGCGCTGAGAAGTGCGCCGCGGCATCGCCACCGTTTGCCTGAGCGGCACGCTTGAGGAGAAGCTCGCCGCGGCGGCCCACGCCGGCTTTGACGGGGTCGAGCTGTTCGAGCCCGACCTGATCGGCTCGCGTCTGTCGCCCAGGGAGATTCGCCTGCGCGCCGCCGAGCTCGATCTGGCCATCGACCTCTACCAGCCGTTTCGTGACTTCGAGGGCGTGCAGCCTGGTCGGCTGGAGGGCAACCTTCGACGGGCGGAGGCCAAGTTCGAGGTCATGCAGGAGCTTGGCGCGACGCTGATGCTCGTTTGCTCGAACGTGTCGAGCGACGCGATCGACGACGATGCCTTGGCCGCTGAGCAGCTGCACGCCCTCGCCGGCCGAGCCGCCGAACACGGGATCCGGATCGCCTACGAGGCGCTCGCGTGGGGGCGCCACGTGAACGAGTACGACCATTCGTGGCGCATCGTCCGCCAGGCCGACCACCCCGCGCTCGGCGTATGCCTGGACAGCTTCCACATCCTCTCGCGCGGGACGGGGCTCGATGCGATCGATGAGATTCCCGCCGACAAGCTGTTCTTTCTCCAGCTCGCCGACGCTCCGCATCTCGTCATGGACGTCCTGCAGTGGAGCCGGCACTACCGTTGCTTCCCGGGGCAGGGCGGGTTCGATCTGGCCGGTTTCACCTCGCGGGTGCTCAGCGCGGGCTACGCAGGACCGCTCTCGCTCGAGGTGTTCAACGACGTGTTCCGCCAGGCCGACCCGACGCGCATGGCGGTCGATGCCAAGCGCTCGCTGCTGATCCTGGAGGAGGCGATGCAGGCGCCCAGTGCTCGACGACTGCCTCCGCCGCCGGACCTGCACGGTTATGCGTTTCTCGAGCTCGCGGTCGAGCCGACGTCGGTCGGGCAGACGCAGCGACTCCTTAACGCGATGGGCCTCACGCCGGCCGCGCAGCACCGAACCAAACCGGTGACGCTGTGGCGCCAGCGCGACGTCCGCGTGCTGCTGAACGCCGCCGCGCCCACCCCGCCCGGCGTGGCCGCGATCGCGGTCGAGAGCAGCGATCCGGCTCGCTCCTCGGAGCGCGCCGAAGGCCTGCTGGCTCCGGTCCTCGCGCGGCAGAGAGGACCTGGAGAAGCGGACCTGTCCGCGATCGCGGCGCCGGACGGGACGTCGGTGTTCTTCTGCCGCACTGACGTGGACGAACGGGTGTCGGCCGGGCACTGGCTCGAGGACTTTGAGGCGCTCGCGCCGGGCGGGGGGCCGTTCACCGGGCTCGATCGGATCGACCACATCGCGCTCGCGCAGCCATTCGATTACTTCGACGAGGCCGTGCTGTTCTACCGCTCGGTGCTCGGGCTGGAGCCGCTCGAGAGCCTCGAGCTTTCCGCGCCGAGCGGCCTGGTGCGTAGCCGAGCGGTGACCAACCAGAGTGGAAGCCTCCGGCTAGCGCTCAACGTGCCGTTGCTCGCCCACGACACGGCGCAGCCGGCGGGGCTGCAACACGTGGCGTTCGAGTGCGCGGACATCCTCGCCGTCGGCGAGCAGCTGCGCGCCCGCGGTCTGGTCCCGTTGGCCATTCCGGAGAACTACTACGAGGATCTCGCGGCCCGCTCCGATCTCGATCCGGGCCTGCTGAGCGCGATGCGTGAGCTCGGCGTGCTCTACGACACAGACCACGCCGGAGGCGAGTTCCTGCACCTCTACACGCAGACGATCGGCGATCGGCTGTTCTTCGAGCTCGTCGAGCGAAGGGGTGGCTACGGCGGGTACGGGGCGGCGAACGCTCCGGTCCGGATGGCCGCGCAGCGAGCCGTCGCCGAAGCGGGCGTCGGGGCCGGAGCGCTCAGCGGATGAGCTCGGGCGCGGCGCCAGCGCTCAAGGTGAACAACGTCTCGAAGACGTACGGCGGCTTGCGCGCGCTCGAGGCCGTGAGCCTTACGGCGTTCCCCGGAGAGGTGGTCGGACTGGTCGGCGACAACGGCGCCGGCAAGTCCACGCTGATGCGCATCGTCGCCGGCGCACAGCCACCCACGTCGGGCGAGATCGAGGTAGATGGGCAGGCCCGCGTGTTCGCGAACCCGATCGACGCGGTCGAAGCCGGAATCAGCACGGTGTACCAGGACCTCGCGCTCGCCATGCACCGCGACGTCGTGGCCAATTTCTTTCTCGGGCGCGAGTTGGTGTCGCCGGGCTGGCTCGGCCGGCGGCTCGGGTGGCTCGATCGACCGGCCATGACCGCGCGAACCCGGGACGAGCTGGCCAGGCTGCAGACGCGCATCCCGAACGTTGAGGTGATGTGCCGGGAGCTCTCCGGCGGTCAGCGGCAGGCCCTCGCGATCGCCCGGGCTGCCGCGTGGTGCCGGCGGGTGCTGCTCCTCGACGAGCCGACCAGCGCGCTAGGGGTCAAGCAGCAACACGAGGTGCTCGAGCTCATCCGGCGGATTCGAGACCGCGGCGTCGCAGTCGTGCTGGTCAGCCATCAGATGCAGGACGTCGTGAGCGTGTGCGACCGCGTCACCGTTCTGCGACTCGGCAACGTCGCCGCGCGGCTGGGCAAGGACGAGATCACGGTGGAGAACCTGGTCGCCTACATCACCGGCGCCCGGGTCGCTGACCGCGGCTCCGCGCTCCAGGAGGACTCGTGAACGGCCAGGCACGGGTCGGTGAGCGCGCGAGCTCGCCGGCTGAGAGCAACCGCGAGCCCGGAGGGCCGCCGCGCGCGGCGAGGGCGCTGTCGCTGCTGCGGGAGGGCTGGATCTTCGGCGTGCTCGTCGCGATCGTCATCGCCTTCTCGATCGCGTCGCCGAACTTCCTGACCCAGGCGAACTGGCTGAACACCTCCTCGACCGCCACCGAGGTCCTGCTGCTGGCGGTCGGACAGACGTTCGTGATCGTCTCGGGGGGGATCGATCTGTCGGTCGGCGCCACGCTCGGGCTGTCGGGAATGGTCGGCGCGTGGGTCATGGCCCATTTCTTTGGCACTGGCGGCACACCGGGTGGGGTGGTCACCGCGATCGGGGTCCTCGTGGCCATCCTGGTCGGAGCGCTGGCCGGCGCCATCAACGGAACGCTCATATCGCGCTACGCGATACCGCCGTTCGTCGTGACCCTGGGCACGCTGGGGATCGGCACCGGGCTCGCCGACCTCATCTCGAACGGTCAGGAGATCTCGACGCTGCCGCCGCTGATCGGCAACATCGGCAACGCCAACATCGCCGGCTGGATCCCGGTCCCCGTCCTGGTCGCCGCGGTGATCTCGCTCGCCGCCGGGGTCGCCCTGGCCCGGACCAGGTTCGGCACCTACACCTACACGATCGGGGATAACCGCCAGGCCGCGGTGCGTGCCGGGATCAACGACAGGCGTCACCTGACCAAGGTGTACGTACTGTCAGGGTTACTCGCCGGCGTGGCCGGTGTCACGGTCATGACCCGGCTCGGGGCCGCCTCCCCCACCTCCGGGTCGAACGACGAGCTCAATGCGATCGCGGCCGTGGTGATCGGCGGCGCCAGCCTGTTCGGCGGCCGCGGCACGATCGTCGGATCGGTAATCGGCACCTGCATCATCTCGGTGCTGCTGACCGGGCTGATCATCGTCAACGTCCCACCGTTCTGGCAGCTGGTCGCCGTGGGGGTTGTCCTGATCGCCGCCGTGTACATCGACCAACTCGGTAGTCGAGGCACCAACAATCAATGACGAGGAGGAGAACTCGTATGAGTGGACGGGCGGCGGTCGCCGCAGCGCGATCATCAGTGGTCATCGTCGTGTCTGTCATTGCACTGGCAGCGTGCGGCGGCAGCAGTTCGAGTTCGAGTGGGGGCTCGTCGAGCGCGAGTAGCAGCTCGTCGGGATCAAGTTCGTCACCCAAGCACCTGTCGGTGACTTTCATCCCGGGCGCCACCGGGGTCGCGTTCTACAACTCGCTCGGGACCGGCGTCCAGGCCGAGGCCCAGAAGCTCGGCATGACGTACAGCACCCAGGGGGCCGCCGACTTCAGTCCGGCCGCGCAGACACCGGTGGTCGACGCGGTGTGCTCACGTCATCCCAGCCTCCTCTTGATCGCCCCCACCGACCCCGTCGCGCTGCGTCCCGCGATTCAGCGGTGCATGAACGACGGGATCGCGGTGGTCACGGTCGACACCAGCCTGAGCGACACCCAGGGCATCGTCAGCGCGATCTCCTCCAACAACATCCAGGGCGGCGAAGCGGCGGGCAAGATCATGGGCCAGGCGCTCCACGGCAAGGGCGAAGTGGCGCTGATGAGCCTGAGCGCCACCGCGAGCACTCAGGTGCAGCGACTCCAGGGCGCCAAGCAGGAGCTGAAGTCGAGCTACCCCGGGATCTCGGTGGTGGCTACCGAGTACACCCAGCAGGCCCCCACCTCCTCCGAGACCACCGCCCGCGCGATCCTCAGCGCCCACCCCGGGATCGGAGCGTTCTTCGGTGCCGCCGAGCCGAACGCCGAGGGCGTCGCCCAGGCCACGGCCTCCTCGAGCAAGCACGTGATCAACGTCGGCTATGACGCCTCGCCGACCGAGGTGGGGTTGCTCAAGAGCGGGAAGATCTCGGCCCTGGTCATCCAGCAGCCGGCGCTCGAGGGTCAGCTCGGTGTGCAGTACGGCGACGACTACCTGACCGGCCACCGGTCCTCGATCAAGGCCAGCGTGCTGCTTCCCAACGTGGTCGTCACCACGCAGCAGGCCGGCTCGGCCAGCGTGTCCAAGTACTACTACACGGGCACGAGCTGATCGGCGTGAGGGCGGCGCTGCTCGTCGGCCCGAAGGAGCTTAAGCTCGTCGAGGACTGGCCCGAGCCCGAGCTCTCGCCCGAGTCGGTCATCGTCGAGATGACCGGGCTGGGGATCTGCGGCTCGGATCTGGCCGTGTGGTCCGGGCAGCGTCCGCCCGACTCGTTCCCGTGGATCATCGGCCACGAGGCAACGGGCCGGATCGTCGCGGTCGGCGATGCCGTTCAGGGCCGCGCGGTGGGCGAGCGAGTGGTGATCGAGCCGAACTATCCGTGCGGGGTCTGCTCGAGCTGCCGGCGCGGGCGCACCTCAACCTGCGTCAACCGCCTGGCCGTGGGCATCAATACCCCCGGCCTGCTCCGCGAACGCGCCGCGGTGCCCGCGGGCTTCGCCTGGCCGGCGCCGGCGGCGATCTCCGATGAGGACCTCGTCTGTGTCGAGCCCGTCGCGGTCGCCCACAGCGCGGTGCAGACGAGCGGGCTGGCGGCGGGCGGCGACTGTCTGGTCGTCGGGGCCGGCGCCCAGGGGTTGTTCGTCTGTCAGCTGGCGCTGGGCATGGGTGCCGATGTATCGGTGATCGAGCCGCAGCCCGCGCGCCTCGCGCTGGCGCAGGAGCTGGGGGCGCGCACCGCGCTTCCTGACGCGGAGTTCCCGCTGGTGTTCGAGACATCGGGCTCGAGCGGCGGGGTGCTCAGTGCCCTGCGCCTGGTCGAGCCCGGCGGCACGGTGATCCTGATCGGGATCCCGCACACCGAGATCCCGGTTCCGATCGCATCGCTCGTCCGCCGTCAGGTTCACGTGATCGGCTCGATCATCTACGACCACCCCAGCGGATTCGAACGCACGCTGGACCTGCTCTCCGCACGCGAGACCCGCCCCGGCACGATCCTTGGGGAACCGTTCGGGCTGGGCTCGGCTCAGGAGGCGATGTCGAGTGCGGGCAGCTTCGCCGGCAAGTCGTGGATCTCGTTCGGGTGAGTCCCAGACGGGTCAGTCGCGTGAGGCGAGAACGGCCTCGGCGAAGCGGACCAGCGTGTCGGTGAGCTCGCGGAGGCGCTCGGGAATCTCCCTGGAGCGGCGTTCGAGGAGGACCTGCTGCACGAGCTCGGCGATGCCGCCGACCAGCGCGCGCAGAAACTCGTCGGGTACGGGTGGCAGGTCGGGCTCCTCAGCCCGGGCGCGCTCGCGCAACCCGCGATAGTGCTCGACGTAGTCGGCGAGCACTCGCTCGCGCATGGCAAGCGCCCGCGGGCCGGCCCCGAGGACATCGATCAGGAGGACCCGGGCGAACTGCGGCTCGTCGGCCAACATCGAGACCCAGGCCTCGAGCGAGACGCGCAGGCGGGTGCGCCAGTCGGGGCTCTCCAGCGCGCGCAGCGCGTCGTCGATCTGCGCGATCACGTTCTCGCACCCGATCCGGTAGGCCTCCAAGAAGCACGCCTCCTTGTCGTCGAAGTGCTCGTAGAACGTGCGCCGGGAGATGCGGGCGGCTGAGACCACGTCGCTGACCGTGGCGGCGGCGTAGCCGCGCTCGCCCACCACGTGCGCCATCGCCTCACAGATCCGCGCCCGCGCCATCGAGGTTCTCGCCTCGTCCCAGTTGCGAGACGACCGGACCGAGTAGAGGAACAGGGAGTTCGTCGCCGCCATCTGACCAGACACGATAGCGAGCCAGAACCGTTACGTACCAGATTTGACGGGTAGTGTTTTCGTGTGGTACGAATTCGTTCCTACCCTAGCAGGGGTACGTAGGCCGCCCGGCGGCCAGGCTCAGTCGATCGCTATCGAGCGGGAGAGCGGATGCACACGCACGGTTTCTTGAAGGCATTTCTGGCCCTGACGGCAACCGCGGCGGCGTGTGGGACGCTGTTCACCGGAACGACGCTGGCCTGGTCGCCGGAGGCCGCCACCTATGGCGTGGTCGAGCAGCAGAACGTGCCGGTGATGATGAGCGACGGCACGGTGCTGCGCGCGAACATCTACTCGCCGGCGACGGGCGGCGTGGCGGCACCCGGGCCGTTCCCGGTCCTGCTCACCCAGACCCCGTACGGCAAGGACACGGCGGGGGCGGCGGCCGGTGGCGGGACCGGTGAGGACAGCTACCTGGTTCAGCGCGGCTACATCGACGTGGTGGCCGACGTGCGCGGGACCGGCGACTCCGGCGGCGAGTTCGGCTTCTTCGATCCGGCGCAGCAGCAGGACGGCGCCACGCTCGTGCGCTGGGCGGCCGCGCTGCCCCACTCCGACGGCAAGGTCGGGCTCTACGGCGATTCCTACCTGGGGATCAACCAGCTGCTCACGGTCGGCCAGCTCGGCCCGAACTCGCCGGTCAAGGCGATCTTCCCGGTGATCTCGGCCAACGACCTCTACCGCGACACTGCGTTCGACGGAGGTCTGATCAACATCGAGTTCGGCGCCCTGTATGTGGGGCTGACCGGGTCGGTCAACGAGGTCAACCCCGTGGCCGAAAACCCCAGCGACCCGCTCGACACATTTGAGGTGGAGCTCCAGCACACCGCCGACCTGGCCAGCTTCGACCTGCCGCTCCTGCTTAACACGACCTTCGACGGCGACCAAGCCTACGACGGCGCTTATTGGCAGGCCCGCAGCCCGATCGCCGCTCTTGCGCAGGTCGTCCGCGACCACGTTCCGGCCTACCTGGTCGGCGGCTGGTACGACATCTTCCAGCGCGGCGAGCCGCTGAACTTCACCGGGCTGCAGAACCTGCTCGCCGGGCGCTCGGTGTACGCGCCGATGTCTTCGACTTCGCCCTCCAGCGGGCGCTACCAGCTGTTGATGGGGCCCTGGTATCACCTGACCGCCTCGAGCCAGGACTTCGATCCGACCATGCTTGCCTGGTTCGACCGATGGCTGAAGAACGAGGCGACCGGCATCGACCACACCACCACGCCGGCCCACCTCTATCTGCTCGGCGCGAACAAGTACGTCGATCAGACGCAGTGGCCGCCGGCCTCGCTGAAGCCGACCACCTGGTACCTGGGTGCCGGCCCGTCGGGCAGCGGCGCGACCTCGCAGAACGACGGGACGCTCTCGTCGAGTCCGCCCACCGCGGCCACCGGGGCCGATCAGGCTGTGTATCTGCCGGCCAACGCGCCCTGCTCGCGCGAGCTCGAACAGTGGAGCATGGGCGCGTTCATCGACGTCACCAGCCCGTCGAATCCCAATGGCGATCCGTGCGCGCAGAACGACGCGCTGACCGAGACCGGCCCGGGAGCTCTCACCTACACGAGCCCGCCGCTGCACCAGTCCACGGTGCTGGGCGGCCCGGTCGACGCCACGATCTACGCGACCTCGACCCGCCCCGACACCGAGTGGGTGGCCACGCTCGAGGACGTCGCCCCCGACGGCACGGCCACCCCGATCACCACCGGCGCGCTGCTCGGGTCCCAGCGGGCCGTCAACGCCTCGCGCAGCTGGACCGAGCCCGACGGCCGCATGATCCTCCCCTACCACCCGTACACGGCGCAGTCCAAGCGTCCCGTGCCCACGGGCACGGTCACGCGCTTCGACATCGAGATCCGGCCGACGTTCGCCGAGCTGGCCACCGGGCACCGGCTGCGCCTCACGCTGACCACCTCCGACCTGCCGGCGCTGATCCCCACCGCATCGGATGCCACCAACCTCGTGGGCGGCGTCTACCAGGTGCAGCGCAACCAGGCGGCGGCCTCCTACGTCGAGGTGCTGAGCGCGCCGGCCTCCCAGGTGGCGCCCTGAGCTACCACCACTTGCGCTCGCGGGCGCGGTCCGTGCCGCGCGTGCGGTCAAGCGCATCGAGCGCGGCCAGATCGGCATCGGTCAGAGCGAAGTCGAAGATCTGGGCGTTCTCCGCGATGCGTTCGCGGTGCGTGGACTTGGGGATGACCGGGATCTCGCGCTGCACGCACCAGCGCAGGAGGACCTGGGCCGGCGTGCGCTCGAGCCGTTCGGCGATCGCGATGACCGTCGCGTCGTCCAAGTGGCGGCCGGTGCCCAGCGGGCTGTAGGCCTCGAGCGCGACGCCGCGGCGCCGGCACTCGTCGAGCAGTCCCCGGCGGTATTCGAACGGACTGAACTGAACCTGGTTGGCCACCGGCGGGACGCCGGCCACGCCGATCACCTGCTCGAGCTCTTGCACGCTGAAGTTCGAGACCCCGATCGAGCGCGTGTAGCCGAGCTCGTGGGCCTTCTCCATCCCGGGCCAGGCCCATGTGGGCCCACCCTCCGGCCAGTGGATGATGTACAGGTCGACCTGGTCGACGCCCAGGCGACGCAGGCTGCGCTCGGCCTCGGCGGCCGGATCACCACGCCGCCGCGGATAGAACTTGGTCGTGATGAACAGGTCCTCGCGGGGCACACCGCTCTCGCGCAGGGCACGCCCGACGCTCTCCTCGTTGCCGTACGCCTGGGCGGTGTCGATGTGGCGGTAGCCCAGCTCGAGCGCCCAGCGGACCGCGTTGACGCAATCGGAGCCGTCCGACACCTGCCACACGCCAAGTCCAAGCAGCGGGATCTCGTGGCCGTCGGCCAGCCTGTGCGTGCTCACGCTCACGCGCTCACCTGGTCCCGGGCCGGCCGCCACCCGATCGCCGGCGCGATCTCGCGGGCGATCGTCTCGAGCAGCCGGGCGTTGTACTCGACGCCGAGCTGGTTGGGCACGGTGAGCAGCACCGTGTCGGCGGCCCGGACGGCGGCGTCGCGGGCCAGCTCCTCGGCGATCACGTCGGGCTCGCCGGTGTAGCTGCGCCCGAAGCGGGCGAATGCGCCGTCCAGGTAGCCGAGTTGGTCGCTGTCCTCGCGGCGGCGGCCCCCGAAGTACGCCCGATCCTCATCGGTGACGATCGGGATCACGCTGCGACTGACCGATACGCGCGGCTCGTGCGCGTGGCCGGCCTCGGCCCAGGACTGGCGGAAGATGGCGATCTGGTCGGCCTGGAGCTCATCGAACGGGACCCCGGTGTCCTCGAGCAGCAGGGTCGAGCTCATCAGGTTCATCCCCTGCTCGCCGGTCCAGCGCGCGCTGTCGCGATTGCCCGAGCCCCACCAGATGCGGTGCTCGAGTCCGGGAGACTGGGGCTGGATGGCCAGGCGGCCGGTGGCGCCGGTCATCTGCGGATCGGCCTCGACCACGCCGGCGCCGGCGATCGCCGCCCGGAACAGAGCGGTCTTCTCGCGCGCGAGGTCCGCGTCGGTGGCGCCTTCGGCCGGGAGGTAGCCGAAGGCGTGGGCGCCGTTCAGGGCCGGCTCGGGCGAGCCGCGGCTGATCCCGAGCTGAAGCCGGCCGCCGGCGATCAGGTCTGCCGCAGCGGCGTCCTCGGCCATGTACAGCGGATTCTCGTAGCGCATGTCGATCACCGCGGTGCCGATCTCGATCCGCGAGGTTCGCGCTCCGATCCCGGCCAGCAGCGGGAACGGCGAGGCGAGCTGGCGAGCGAAGTGGTGGACGCGGACGTATGCCCCGTCGATGCCCAGCGCCTCCGCCGCCTCGGCGAGCTCGATCGTCTGAGTCAGCGCCTCGGCAGCGGTTTGCGTGCGCGACCATGGGGCGCGCTGCCAATGACCGAAGGAGAGAAAGCCGATTCGCTTCATAAAGTGAAGTATAGGAGGGGGCTGGAAGGTCTGGGCCGCCGCGCGCGTCCTCGAACATAGGATGCCTGCGCCCGCCTACTCGACCGCTCCCGCCATGACCGCCGGCACAGGACCCATGACCGCCACGACCGCCGCTGCTCGCGTAGGCCGCGCGGGCGCGGTGCTCGGTGCCGGCGGCCTGGCGTCCTCGGTGTTCGTGATGCTGCGGATGCTCGAGACGTGGCGCGTCACGCCGGTGCAGGCGTCACATCGAATCTCGGTCCTCGGGCAGAAGCTCACCTATCCGGCGGCCAACCTGGGCGCCGTGATCGTTGTGGCGCTTGCGCTGCTCGGCTTGGCCGTGACGGGCATGATCGCGGCCGGCGCGGCCCGTGAGCTGGCCGCTGACCGGCGCCTGCGTCGCCGCCTGGATGCCCATCGGGTGCACGGCTGTCTTCCCGGCGCGCACCGGGGCGCGCGGGTGATCGAGGACGCCCGCCCCCGGGCGTTCTGTGCCGGGCTGATCCGGCCGCACGTGTATGTCTCCTCGGGCGCGCTCGCGCTGCTCGATGACAATGCATTGGGCGCCGTGCTCGCCCACGAGCTAGCCCATGCGCGCCGTCGCGACCCGCTGCGCCTGGCCTGCGGCCGGGTGCTGGCGCGGGCGCTGTTCTACGTCCCCGGGCTCGGCGAGCTCCACCGCCACCAGCAGGCGCTGTCGGAGCTGAGCGCCGACGAGCATGCGGTCGCCGCCGCGCCCGCGAACCGGGCCGGGCTGGCCCGCGCCATGCTCAGCTTCTCGGAGCATTCACGACCGGATGACCCAACCGGAATCGACCCCGAGCGCGTCGATCACCTCCTCGGCGACCCGCCGAGCTGGCGTTTTCCCGTGCTGTTGTGGGGGCTCGGGCTCGGCGTGCTCGGCTTGCTGGGCGGCGTCGGAGTCCTGGCCGGCCGGGTCGCGGCGGGCTCGGCCACGCTCGCCGTGCCGTTCCTCTCCCGCCAGCCTTGCGTGGTCATGCTGGCCGTGGTTCCCGCCGCGCTCGGTGTGGGGGCGCTCAGGTTGCGTCGTGGACTCGCCGGACGGCTCGCCGGCGGACCGGCCGGCCATCTCGGCCGCCGACCCGCGCGCCTATTAGCCCGCCGACCCGTCCGCCGACTCGAGCGCCGACCCCGCCGCGACGACGTGCCGTCGTAGCCGCGGAGCTATCCTGGTTCGATGGCACGCTCACGGACGCCCAAGCCGCCGCCGGTCCTGCACGAGCTCGAGGCCGAGATCATGGAGGAGGTGTGGCGCCAGGGGGAGCCGACCACGGTCAAGCTGGTGATGGACGCGCTGAACCGGAAGGCCAAGCCGCCGCGCGCCTACACCACTTACATGACGGTCATGCGCCGGCTGAACGACAAGGGCCTGCTGAGCCGCCGCCGGAGCGGTCGCTCGGACACCTATGAGGCCGCGCTGACCCGCGAGCAGTACCAGGACAGGCGCGCCGGCGCCGAGGTGCGGGGCCTGGTCGACCAGTTCGGCGACGCGGCGCTGGCCCACTTCGCCCGCAGCCTGTCCTCGCTGGACCCGGCCCAGCAGCGCCGGCTTCGCCGCCTGGCCAGCGGCGAGTAGCGGCCTGAGGGCGAGCAGCCGGGTCATCCGCGGTCAGTACTCGATCGCGCTTCTCATACTTTCGGCTGACCCCTGATTCCATCCCCCCGGCCGATGTGCCGCGGGCGGCCCGATCCGATTCTTGTGGCATGCAACCGATACATGCCAATCAAGATCACGGTGGACCGGCGCTCGAGACCGCCGGGCTCACCAAGCGCTTCGGCGACCGCGTGGCCGTCGATGACGTAAGCCTGTCCGTCCCGCGCGGCACCGCGTACGGGTTCCTGGGTCACAACGGCGCGGGCAAGACCACGCTCATCCGCATGCTGCTCGGGCTTACCGGGATCAGCGAGGGGAGCGTCAGTGTGCTCGGGCTGCCGGTCCCGGCCGAGCGGGCGCGAGCCCTGGCTCGGGTCGGCGCGATCGTCGAGGAGCCGTCGTTCTATCCGCACCTGACCGGCCGCGAGAACCTGAGGATCGCCGCCGCGGTACGCAGTCCGGAGGCTCGTTCGCGGGTGGACGGAGCCTTGCACCGCGTCGGGCTCGAGAAGCGCGCCGAGGACCGGGTGGGGACGTACTCGCTCGGGATGCGCCAGCGCCTCGGCCTGGCGCGCTGCCTGCTCTCGGACCCCGAGCTGCTCGTCCTCGATGAGCCGATGAACGGCCTCGACCCGGGCGGGATGCTTGACATGCGGATGATGATCCGCTCGCTGGTCGAGGAGGACGGACGGACGGTGTTCATCTCCTCACACCTGCTCGACGAGGTCGAGAAGACCTGCGAGGCCGCGGCGATCATCGACCGCGGACGGGTGATCGCCCAGGGCCCGATCGGCGAGCTGGTGGCCGAGGGGGCCGGCGAGCTGATCATCGAGTGCGACGACACCGATCGGGCGCTGGCGCTGCTGGCCGGCGAGCCGACCGTGCGCGACCTGCGCCGCGAAGGCCGCGGCCTGCGGATGAAGTTGCACGGGCCGGCGCAAGCCGGCCAGATCAACGCCCAGCTGGTAACCGCCGGCGTGACGGTGACCCGGCTCGAGCCGGTGCGCCGCAGCCTGGAGGAGCGATTCCTGGAGATGACGACGCGACTGGAGGTGGCGGCATGACCGCCCAGGTGACCGTGGGAAGGCAGATGGTGTGGGCGGAGCTGCTGCGACTGCGCAAGAAGCGCGGGCTCATGGCCCTGGTGCTGGCCGTGGTCCTCGGGCCGCTGGTCGTCTGGACCGGGTACTCGGTCATCGAGCACGCCTCCAACCCGGCCCATTACGGCCCGGCGGGCGGCCTCGAGCACTACGGGAGAATGCTCAGCCTGCTCGGCGTGTTTATGGGCCCCGTCGCGGCCGTGCTGATCGGCGCCGAGGCGGGCGCGGGAGACCTGGCCGCGGGCGTGTTCCGCGACAACGTGCTGACCGGCCGTTCGCGGCTCGCCCTGTTCCTGGCCCGGATTCCCGCGGCGCTGGCCGTGACCTTCGCGGCCACCGGGGTCGCGTTCGCCTTCGGGCTCGCGGTTACCTACGCCTTCGCCGGGGCGCTTGCCACACCTAGCCTCTCGGTCGTGTTGGAGTCGGCGGCGTGGCTGGCGCTGGCCAACGGGTTGGTATGCGTGATCGCGATCGGGGCGGCGTCGCTGAGCGGCTCGCGCCCGGGAACGATCACCGCGTTCGTCGCTTGGGAGCTCGTGCTGAGCCCGTTGCTCGTCCAGTCGGCATCGCTCGGCTCGCTGCGCCGGGGACTGCTCGACGGTGCGCTGCTGTTCCTCAAGCCGGGGCCGGGAGGCGGCCAGCCGACGATCCCCATGCCGGTGGCCGTGGCCATCATCGTGTTGGCCGCCTGGCTCCTCGTACTGCCGACGCTCGGCGCCTGGCGGATGCGGACCCGGGACGCTTGAGCGCGTCTCCCGGCCGCAGGTACGCTCAGCGCATGGCCCAGGTCTCCGCAGCGGTGGCGGCGGTCCGCGATGCGATCCGTCGCCACCCCTGGTGGACCGACTCGGTGCTGGCCCTGGCGCTGACCGTCATCGGGGTTGGATCGGTGCTGGTGGCCACCAAGCGAGCGGGGATGAGCCTCGCCCCGCTCGACGCGGTCCTGGTTCCGGTCACCACGGTGCCGGTCGCCCTGCGGCGCTACCGGCCGGTGGCGGTGCTCACGGTCACGATCGCCGCCGAAACCGTGCTGCTCCTGTTCTCGCACCAGGTCCAGGTACCGCTCGGCGTGATCGTGGCCCTGTACACGGTGGCCTCGCGGTGTGAGCGGCCGGTGTCGATCCGCACCGCGGAATGGACGGCGATCCCGATCACCCTGGGGGTGATCATCAACACCGGGCCGAACCCCGGCCGGATCCTCCCCAAGCTGGCGCTGTTCGCGATCGCCTGGGTGCTCGGCGACAACATCCGGACCCGCCGCGCCTACCTGGCCGAGCTCGAGGCGCGCGCGGCGCGCCTCGAGCGCGAGCGCGAGGAGAAGGCCGACCGGGCGGTCATCGAGGAGCGCACGCGGATCGCCCGTGAGCTTCACGACGTGATCGCCCACAACGTCAGCGTGATGGTGGTGCAGGCGTCGGCCGGCGAGGAGGTGTTCGACTCAGACCCCGCGCGGGCGCGCGAGTCGCTCAGCTCGGTCGCCGCGACCGGCCGCTCCGCGCTGGCCGAGCTGCGCCGGCTGCTTGGTGTGATCCGGGCCGAGGACGACGGCGTGGAGACGGCGGCGTACACGCCCCAGCCGGGCATCGAGTATCTCGACGAACTGGTCCGCCAGGTCCAGGAGACCGGGTTGTCGGTCGAGCTGTCGGTGATGGGCCGGCCCCGGGTGGTCCCCGAGGGCGTCGGGCTGTGCGCCTACCGCATCGTCCAGGAGGCGCTGACCAACACGCTGAAGCACTCGCAGGCCTCGGCGGCCCAGGTCAGCCTGCGCTACGTCGCCGACGCGATCGAGCTGCAGGTGCTCGACGACGGACGCGGCACCGCACCGGCGGGCAACGGCGGCTCCGGTGGTCATGGGCTGATCGGCATGCGCGAGCGCGTGGCGCTCTTCGGAGGTGAGCTCACGACCCGACCGCGGAGCGCCGGCCGAGGCTACGAGGTGCGCGCACGGCTGCCCCTGGAAGAGGCCCGGACGTGAGCATCCGGGTGCTGATCTGCGACGACCAGGCGCTCGTGCGCGCGGGCTTCCGGGCCATCCTCGATGCCCAAGCCGACGTCGAGGTGGTCGGAGAGGCCGAGAACGGCGCCGAGGCGGTCGCGCTGGCCGAGCGGCGCGCGCCCGACGTCATCCTCATGGACATCCGCATGCCCGTGCTCGACGGCGTCGAGGCGACCCGGCGGCTCGCCGACGGCGACTCGCCGGCCCGTGTCCTCGTCCTCACCACCTTCGATCTCGACGAGTACGTCCACGCGGCGATCCGGGCCGGCGCCAGCGGCTTCCTGTTGAAGGACGTGACGCCGGCCAAACTGCTCGAGGCGATTCGGGTGGTGGCCGCGGGCGACGCGCTCCTGGCGCCATCGGTGACCCGCCGGCTGCTGGCGCGGTTCGCCACCGCGCTGCCGCAGCGCGATAACTCGAGCGCCGCCCTGGCTGAACTCACCACGCGCGAGACCGAGGTGCTACGGCTGCTGGCCGGCGGCCTCTCCAACGCCGAGATCGCGGCGGCGCTCGTGCTCAGCGAGGCGACGGTCAAGACCCACATCTCGAGCCTGCTGCGCAAGCTCGGCCTGCGCGACCGGGTCCAGGCGGTGATCCTGGCCTACGAGACCGGCCTGGTCAAGCTCGGCAGCGCCTAGCCGTCCTAGCGCCTAGGCCAGATGATTGGCTCCACGGCCGCGCGGCCTCGGGGGCGGGGATGAAACGGCGCGGTGAGCGTGGCACGGGACGGGGCAGCGCGGTAAGCGGGGCGGGGATTGGGCGGCGCGGTAAGCGGGCGTGGGACGGGGCAGCGCGGTAAGCGGGGCAGACACTGAGCTCTGACGGGGCTCGCCGTCCCGGACACGCCACCGTACGAGGCCGGCCGCCCGATGGACCTCTTTTCAGCCGGGACGAACTCGCCACTCGGCATCTTCCCGTCCGCGAGTGGCGAGATCAGTCCCGAATAGCGCGCATTGCTCGCCACTCGCGCCGCGCGGGTCCGCGAATGGCGAGAAACTCGCGGTAGCGGTAGCGGTAGCGGTGGCGGCCGCGTCGCCAACGCGCCCGGCACACTCGACCGGGAGAGGCAGCCACGATCGGTCACCGCCCGAACCTCCGGTTCGCGCCTAGCGTCCACGCCCGCCGGCCCCTCCCGCCCGCCCTGCCCCGCCGCGCCGCGCCCCGTATACCTATAGAGATAGATATATATCTATATATAGGTCTATATATCTATCTATATGCCGAGGGCGCAGCCGTCCTTGCGGGCGTCGGAGCCGCCGAACAGGGTCCCGCCGCGGACGATGATCGCCTGGCCGCCGCCGAACGGAGCCCGCTCGGTGGCGCGGCGGACCTCGTAGCCGAGCCCGGCCAGCTCGTCCGCTCGCTCCCACAGCGGCGGCTCGAGGTGGAGCGTCCGGCCGTCGATACGGAAGCGGCCACGGTCGAGTGCGGCTTGGGGATCGCCCGGCTCCGCCCCGCCGCGCATCAGCTCGCACAGGAACTGGGTGTGCGACTGGGCCTGGATCATGCCCCCCATCAGGCCGAAGGGGCCGACCAGCTCACGCTCGCGCGTCAGCACGCCGGGGATCAGCGTGTGGTACGGCCGGGTGCCGCCGATCACCTCGCCCTGCACGGCGAACCCCGCCGCACGATTGTTCAGGACGATCCCGGTGTCGCCCGCCACCACGCCGGAGCCAAACGATTCGTACAGGCTCTGGAGCAGCGACACGGCCATGCCGTCGCCGTCCACCACGCACACGCACACGGTCCCGCCGGCCGGCTCAGCCACCGGACCCGGGAGCTGCTCGCGCCGGGCGGCCACGTGCTCCTCCGCCAGCAGCCCGGTGACCTCGGCACCGTCGCGCACCGTGGCCAGGGCATCCTCAAGGGCCAGGCCGACCGCGGCGACCTGGTCGCGCAGGGGGGCGTCGCGCTCGCCGAGAATGGCCAGCGCCTCGAGCGCGGCCACGCCCTGGGTCGGGGGCGGGAGCTCGGCCACCTGGAGTCCCCGGTAGGTCCCGGTGAGCGGTTCCACCCAGCGGGGCCGGTAGCCGGTGAGATCTTCGAGGGTCAGCCAGGTCGCGTCGGCGATGGCCTGCGCGGTTTGGCCGGCATAGAGGAAAGACGCTCCGTCACGGGCGATCCCCCGAAGGGTGGCCGCGAGCTCAGGCAGGCGGTAGCGCTGTCCGTGCGCGGGCGGCGCGCCGAACGACGCCGGCGCGCGCGGCGTGTCCCGCCAGATCGCGGCGCAGTTGTAGGCGGCGGGAACGCCAGCTTCGGCGAGCGCCACCGCGGGCTGCAGACATCGCTCGAGCCCGCGCCGCCCGAATCGTCCGGCGAGCTCGGCCCAGCCGGCGACCGCGCCGGGGACGTCCACCGATCGTGGTCCCTCGTAGTCCGGCGGCTCGCGCGGGGCGGCCCGGGGCGCCGGTCCGGCGGCATCCAGTCCGTGCAGCGCCCCCGAAGGCTCGCGGATGAGCGCGAGCGCGTCGCCACCGACGCCGGTGGCGTGCGGCTCGGTCACACATAGGACGGCCGCGGCACAGATCGCCGCGTCCGCGGCGCTGCCGCCCTCACGCAGGACGTCCAGGGCGTGGAGCGCAGCCAGCGGGTGGCTGGTGGCGACCATGGCGCGCGCGGCCACGGCCGGCGCGCGGGCGGGCGACAGGGAGAACGACAACCCGGCGCTCAGCGCTCGCCGTATTGATCGACCGCGTACTTCAGGAGGCCGCACGCGTCGAGCCGCTCGA
>JAFAWR010000081.1 GCA_019241635.1 Solirubrobacterales bacterium | reverse complement strand
CCTGGAAGACCATCCCGATGTCGTTGCCGCGCACGCGCCGAATCCCATCCTCGGTAAGGCTGGCCAGATCGACGCCGTCGAGCCGGATCGCCCCGCCGGCGATGTAGGCCCCGCGCGGCAGCAGCCGCATGATCGACATCGCCGCCATCGTCTTGCCGCAGCCCGACTCGCCCACGATCCCTACCGTCTCGCCGGGCGCAACCTCGAAGCTGAGCCCGTCCACGGCGTGCACCGTGCCGCTGCGCAGCCGGATCCGGGTCTGCAGGTCTTCGACCTCGAGCAGGCTGGCCATGGTGCTTCAGCGCTCCTGGAGGCGCACGTCGAAGGCGTCCTGCAGCGCGTCGCCGATGAAGTTGAACGCCACGACGGTGATCACGATCATGAACAGCGCCGGATACACCTCCCACCAGTAACCGTCCTGGAGGTAGGTGGAGCCGTCTGAGAGCATCGAGCCCCAGGTCGGCGTGGTGGCGGGCAGGCCGAAGCCGAGGTACTGCAGCACCGCGAGGGTGAGGATCGCGTTGGCGATCTGGAAGGTGACCGTCACCACGATCGTCCCGATCGTGTTGGGGATGATGTGACGCCCGATGATCCGCCCCGAGCGGCCGCCCATCACCCTTACCGCCTGGACGTACTCGCGGGTGCGGAGGCTGAGCGTCTCGCCGCGCACCAGGCGAGCCGGGATCAGCCACGACACGACGGCCAGGAGCACGATCAGGAGGGTCAGGCTCGGCTTGTACACCTGGGCCATGAAGATGAACAGGAACACCAGGGGGACGGCCAGGCCGACGTCGACCACGCGCATCATCACCGCGTCGACCGCGCCGCCGAAGAAGCCCGAGATCGCTCCGTAGACGAGCCCGAACACGGTCGCGATGACACCCACCGCGAGTCCCACCTCGATCGAGCTCTTACCCCCCTCCATCAGGCGCCCGAGGATGTCGAAGCCACTCTGGTCGGTGCCCAGGAGGTGACCCGAGCGCGGTCCCAGGTTGACCACCAGGAGGTTGGGGTTGAACTGATCGGTGGGGTAGAGGAGCGGGCCCAGGAAGCTGAACAGGATGATCGCCGCCACCACCACGACGCCGGCGATCGCCAGCCGGTTCTGGGCGAAGGTGCGGGCGAGCAGCCGCCAGGGACTGCCGGCGGACACCACGGCGCCGCCCTCGGGCGACACCTCGAGCTCGACGCGGTCGGGGGCCACGGTGTCCACGGCTCAGTACCTGATGCGCGGATCGAGGATCGCGTAGCCGATGTCGGCCACCAGGTTGCCCACGACCGTGATCACCCCGACGAGCACCGTGATGCCGAGCATCACCTCGTAGTCGTTGCGCAACGCGGCGTTGAAATACTCGAGCCCGGCGCCCGGATAGTTGAACACCTGCTCGATGATCAGCGTGCCGGTGAGGATGGTCGGGATCGACAGTCCGACCAGGGTCACCACCGCGATCAGCGAGTTGCGCAGCAGGTGACGGCTGAGCACGAGCCGTTCGGGTAACCCCTTGGCCCGGGCGGTGCGGATGTAGTCCTGGGCCAGGGTGTCGATCGCGGAAGAGCGCATGTACCGGCTGAACTGCGCGAAGGTGACCAGGGTCAGGCTGGCCACGGGCAGGACGAGGCCGGCCGGGTGGGCCAGCATCCCGAGAGCCGAGGCCGACTGCGGAGCCTCGGCGGGGAAGACGTGAAAGCTGATCGACAGCAGCTGGATGAGCAGCAGCGCGATCGCGTACTGGGGCATCGAGTACATCAGGAAGCTCACCCCGGTGCCGGCATAGTCGAACAGGCCGTTGCGCCGGACGGCCTGCGCGATGCCGATCGGGATCGCGACGGCCAGTGACAGGATCAGAGCCAGCCCGCCGAGCACCAGATCCCGCGGGAGCTCGGAGGAGAGCAGCGAGTCGACCGAGCGGTTGAACTGAAACGAGTAGCCGAGGTTCCCGTGCAGCAGGTTGTCGAGGAACCGCCAGTACTGGTACCAGACCGACCTGTCGAGCCCGTTGTCATGGTTGAACTGTGCGATCGCCTGCGGCGTGGCGCGGTTGCCGAGGATGTCCCGGGCCAGGCTTCCCGGCAGGGCGTGCAGGAGGGCGAAGGTGATCAAGGTGACCCCCAATGTCACGATGATCGCCTCGCCCAGCCTGCGGATGATGTAACCCGTCATGTCAGGAGTCGCTCGCGACGGCGGCCGGCTCTCACGACGCCTACTTGGTG
>JAFAWR010000242.1 GCA_019241635.1 Solirubrobacterales bacterium | reverse complement strand
CGAGCCGATCGCCAGCACGCGGCGCCGGCGCTTGATCGTGGGGGCACTGGCCCGGACGGGCCCGGGGCGACGGGTTCGGCGAGGCTTCTTGGCCGAGGCCGGCTTCTCCGCGACTGGCGGGCCGTCCCCCGGGTCAGGTCCCGCGATTGCCGGCTCGCGCTCAGCGCGCTCCGGCTCGGGCGCCGCGACTGCCGGCTCGGCGAACACCGGAGGTTCGGCGAACACCGGTGGCTCGGCAAACACTGGAGGCTCGGCAACCGCAACAGGCTCGGCGAAACCCTCAGGCTCGGCCAAAGCCGATACCTCAGGTTCAAGTTCAGGCTCAGGCTCGGCGGAGCTCAGGCGATATTCGCGGAGCACGTCGAGGTTGTGTCCCGCGGCGTCGTGCCCGCGCGCGTGAGCGCGGGCGAACGCCTCCTCGGCTTCGGCCAGGCGGTCGTACTGGACGAGCAACATGGCCACTTCGAACGCCCCGTTGGGATCGCCTCGCTCGTCGGCGCGAACGTAGGCGGCCACCGCCGCATCGATTTCGCCCCGCTCCTCGAGCAGGACGCCCAGCTTCGTCGCGGCAGCCCCATGACCGCGTGCATCGGCGCGGGCGAACGCGTCCTCCGCCTCGTCCAGCCGCTGCTGGGCGATCAGCAGCATCCCGAGCTCGAACGACGCGTCGCTCAAGCCGCGCTCATCCGCGCGGCGGTAGGCGGCCTCGGCACCGTCCGAGTCGCCGCGATGGCCGAGCAGGAGGGCGAGGTTGAAGGCGGCGGCAGCGTGGCCCCGTGTGTCAGCGTGGGCGAACCACTGCACGGCCTCGTCGAGCCGGTCCTCGCTGACCAGCTGCACGCCAAATTCAAACGCGGCCTCGGCGCCCGCCGGCTGATGTGTCACCACAGGATCGGTCAACGGCTACGTTCCCGTGAGGATTGTCCTATCTCCGTTATCGAGGATCTCGCAAGCACTCCAAGACGTGCGGGTCGAGATGCTTGCCATGCCCCGTAGCGACCTCATCGAATTGCACGCTCCTGTTCCAATCCTGAGGCGGCCGAGCCAGGCACCATAGCGTCGAAGTCGCCATCGCAAAAGCGCTGCGCCCCGCCGAAAGTCCAGTCGCCGCCGGAAAAACCAGACCCGCGATGGATGTAGGGGCCAGTTCGCGAGGACATCATTGCCTTCCGACCCGCACCAGCGCGGTAGTCGGGCAACTTGCGTGGGAGACAGCGTGGAATTAGATAGGCGACGCAGCACGCGCCTGAGCGGCGCGGCCAGGCGTTTGTTGTCGATGGCGGTGGTGTGTACCGCCGTGATCTGGTGGCTGGCGGCGGCCGTGGCCCAGGCCGACACGCCGCCGACGAACGACGGCGCCCTGCCGAGCATCTCGGGCACCCCCCAGCAGGGCGACGCCCTGACCGCCGATCCCGGTGGCTGGTCCGGCGACGCGACGATCACCTTCTCCTATCAGTGGTCGGACGGCCAGACCGGCCAGACGATCACGCTCGCGCCGGCCGATGTCGGTCAGTCCCTGACGGTCACGGTCACCGGCACGAACAACTTCGGCCAGAGCTCCGCGACGAGCGCTGCCTACGCTGCGGTGCTGCCGGCGGCGCCGGCGCCGGGCACTCCGGCGCCGATGATCAGCGGGACGCCGCAGCAGGGCGACACGTTGAGCGTGACCAATGGGGCGTGGAGCAACGGTCCGACGGGCTTTAGCTACGCGTGGTCGGACGGTCAGACCGGCCAGACGATCACGCTCGGAGCGGGCGACGTGGGGCAGTCCCTGACGGTTACGGTCACGGCGTCGAACCTGGGTGGCTCGGGTCAGGCGACCAGCGGTGCCTACGGTCCCGTGCTTCCAGCGGCACCCGAGCTCGCCACCGCCCCCGGCATAAGCGGAACCGCTCAGATGGGCAAGAAGTTGACCGTAAGCACCGGCGCGTGGAGCAACAACCCCACGACCTACACCTACGCGTGGCAGGACTGCGGCACGGCGGGCACCGCCTGCTCGCCGATCTCCGGCGCGACGTCGAGCAGCTACACGCTCCAGGCGCAGGGCGTCAACGTCGGCGACTACGTGAGCGTCAAGGTCACCGCGTCGAACTCGGGCGGTCAGGGATCGGTGAGCGCGGCGAACGTCGGCCCCGTCCTGCCGCCGGCCCCGGTGAACACCCAGCTTCCAACGATCACCCCGGCATCGGGCACGCTGACCGTCAGCAACGGACAATGGAGCAACCCGACCACAGGCGGCTACAGCTACGCGTGGAAGAGCTGCGACAGCTCGGGTCAGCACTGCACCCCGATCGACGGCGCGACTTCCAACAGCTATGCCCTGTCGGCCGCTGATATCGGCACCACGATTCTCTGCGTGGTCACGGCCACCGGGCCGGGTGGAAGCACCCCCGCGAGCACCGCGAAGACCGGCGTCATCTCGGCGTCGCAGATCCCCGTCGCTTCTCAGTCGACGAGCACCGAGCTGCTGGCCACCCCGAACTCCCCCGTGACCAACCAGAACGTGACGCTGATTGCCACCGTGACCGCCGGCACGAGCAGCACCGCCTTGTGGGGAACGGTCACATTCGAGAACGGTGGGGCGGCGATCGGTGGCTGCGCGAACCTGCCCGCGGTGCCGAGCGGTCACACCGCGACGGTGGCCTGCTCCACGTCCTTTGAGGCGTCGACCGCGCAGTTGAGCGCTGCCTTCACGCCTTCTTCCGGTTCGATTCTCAAGGGCTCGGCCAGCCCGGGCACCGGCCTCGGCATCGGACCGGATTGGAGCTCGATCTCGCTCGGAGCGCCGTCGTCGGTCAGCGTGGGAGCGGGGGTCACCTATACGGCAACCGTCGCGCCGCCGCCCGCCCGCCCGGGTCCGGTACAGCCCACCGGCTCGGTCGAGTTCCTGGACGGCGGACAGCCGATCGGCTCCTGCACCGGCCAGCCCCTGGCGGGAGGCACCGCCACCTGCACCGTGAGCTATACGGCGACGGGCGCGCATCAGATCGTCGCTCGCTACTCCGGCGATGCCAACTTCAGCGGCTCGAGCTCAGCGACGGGCCAGGTGAGCGTGGCTCCGGTCGCCACCAGCATCCTGGGGACCATCACCTCCACGATGCAGTGGGACTTCTATTTCACGCCTCAGTACACCATGGTTCGCGACCTGGTCGTGAACGGGGCGCTGCCCGGGGCGACCGTCGTGGTCAAGTGCCATGGCCGCGGCTGTCCGTACACCAGCCGTGCCACGCTGCTAACGAGGGGCAAGCGGTGCGGACGTAAGGCCAAGCGCTCCTGCCAGGGCGTCACGCCCGGGCTGCTCGACCTCACCTCCAGCTTCGCGGGTCGGCACCTGTCGGTCGGCGCACGGATCACGATCAGCATCATCCGTCCTAACTGGGTCGGAAAGTCCTACCGCTTCACGGTCAGGCCCCGGCGCGGGCCACGCGTGCAGATCGGCTGCCTGGCGCCAGGCAGCTCGGCGCCCGGCGTCGGCTGCTGATCTCGCCGGGCCGGCGAGCGCCTCAGGACGTCATCCGTGCGGGCTCGAGCTGAGGAATCACGTCGGTGATGAGAAGCTCGAGGGTCCGCCTGGACTCCTCGAAGGTCATGTCGCCGGTAGCGAGCATGAAGCAGATGTAGTCTCCCATCCCGTCCTCGAGCAGGGCACCGACGCGTTCCACGATCTGCGCCGGCGTCCCGGACCCGACCTGGATCGCCGGTTCCGACGCAGGCCTGCGGAGGCTCTCACGCGGGCTGCCACAGCTCGACCCGGTTGCCCTCGGGATCGGTGACCCAGCCGAATCGACCGACCCCCTCCATCTCCTGCGTCTCCTCGGCGACGTCCGCACCTTTGGCGCGCAACTGCGCGAGCATGGCATCCAGGTCACGGACCCGGAAGTTGAGCATGGTCTGCTGAGCCCGAGACCCGAAGTAGTCGGTCTCGGACTCGAGCGTGGCGAACACCGTCGGCCCGTCTTCTGGATGCCAAAGACCATGCTCGTCGGCGTCCAGCCCCAGGGCATCGCGATACCACGCGCCCAGGGCCGCCGGGTCGGCGGCTCGCATGAAGTATCCACCGATCCCGAGCACCCGTTCCATGCCGCCAGCTTGCCAGAGATTCCGGTCGCTGAGGAGCTCCACGGTCTATCCGGACGCTCCAGAGCCGGGTATTCTTGAACGTTCAAGGTGATCGGATCGGTAGCAACGCGATGAAGGTCACGAGCCTCTCCACGGTGGTGGTCGGCGCGGAGATGCGCAACTGGGTGTTCGTCAAGGTGCAGACGGACGAGGGGCTCGTCGGATGGGGCGAGGCGACCGTCGAGTGGAAGACCCGCGCGGTCGTCGCGTGCGTGGAGGATCTCTGCTCGCTGGTGATCGGCGAGGATCCGCGGCGGGTCGAGCACCTGTTCCAGATGATGGTCCGCCAGCACTTCTTCCGCCCCGGGATGGTGGAGGGCTCCGCGATCTCCGGCATCGAGCAGGCGTGCTGGGACATCCTCGGCAAGTCGCTCGGCGTGCCCGTGTGGCAGCTGCTCGGCGGCCACGTCCGCGAGCAGGTGCGCCTGTATGACCACCTCGGCGGCGGCGAGATGGACTCCGTCTACCACACGCTGGCGCCCGAGGCAGCGGCCGAGAAGGCGCGCGAGTCGGTCGCCCTGGGCTTCGACGCGATCAAGCTCGAGGTGGTGATTCCGCGTACGGAACCGCTGGATGGAGCGCTCGCGCTGCGCCACGCCGACGGGGTGATGTCCGCGGTGCGCGACGCGGTCGGAGACGAGGTCGAGCTCATGGTCGACCTGCACGGACGCGCGTCCCCCCAAATGGCCGCGCAGTACTTCCGGGTCTTGGAGCCGTACCGTCCGTGGTTCTTCGAAGAGGCCTGCCCGGCCGACCAGCCGCGAGCGATGGCTGCGCTGGCCCGCAGGACCTGGGTGCCGCTGGCCGCCGGCGAGCGCCTCACCCTGCGCAAGCCGTTCCACGAGTTGCTCGAGCTCGGTGCCGTCTCGGTGCTGCAGCCGGACCTCGTCCACTGCGGCGGCATCGGCGAAGCCCGGCGGATCGCCTCGCTCGGGGAGCTGTACGGCGCGGTCCTCGCGCCGCACTCCTCGACCGGGCCGATCGGCCACGCCGCATCGCTCCATGTCGGATTCGCCACGCCGAACTTCGTCATCCAGGAGACGTGGCGAGCGGACGTTCCCTGGCGCTTCGAGGTTCTGTCCGAATCACTCGAGCTCGAAGGCGGCATCGCAAAGCTGCCCACGCAGCCGGGGCTTGGCGTCGAGGTCAACGAGCGCGAGGCAGCCAAGCACCCCTTCAAGCAGGAGCCGCTGATGCGCTATTTCCACCCAGATGGGGCGGTGGCGGACTGGTGAGCGCGGATGCCGTCCCCAGCGGTGGCGGGGTGCCCGACGGAGTTCGCCGTCACCAGCCCCCGATCCAACCGCTGAGCAAGCCGTAAGGCTCCCGTCTCGCCTCCTCACCATCGAGATGGCGCAGGAAATCGAAGTCACAACCCTCGTTCGCCTGGAGCACGTGGTCGATGAACAGCCGGCCGTAGCCCCGCCGATACCGGGGCGCGGGGGAGTCCAGGGTCTCGAGCCGCCGGGCGATCTCGGTGGCGGGCAGGTCCAGATCGATGCGGCGGGCCTCGACGTCGAGCACGATCGGGTCGCCGTCACGCACCGCGCGTAGCGGACCTCCCACCGCCGCCTCCGGCGCGACGTGCAACACGACCGTCCCGAACGCCGTGCCGCTCATCCGCGCGTCAGAGATCCGAACCATGTCGCTCACTCCGGCGCGCAGGAGCTTCGACGGGATCGGGATCATGCCCCACTCGGGCATGCCCGGCGCACCTCGAGGGCCCGCGCCCCGCAGCACGAGCACCGATTCCGGACTCACGTCGAGCTCCGGGTCGTCGATCCTCGCCGCGAGGTCGTCCATGTCCTGGAACACGACGGCCGGACCACGATGGCGCAGCAGCTCGGCCGACGCGGCGCTGCGCTTGATGACCGCGCCGTCGGGCGCGAGATTGCCGCTGAGGACCGCGAGCGCCCCTTGGGCGCCGAACGGCTCCTCGAGCGTCGCGATCACATCGCGCTCGAGCGCCTGCGCGCCGGCGAAGCCCTCGGCCAGCGCGCGGCCGGTCACGGTGGGCGCCTCGCCGTGCAGGAGTGGAGCCAGCTCCCTGAGCACCGCCGGAACGCCGCCGGCGTGGAACAGCTGCTCGACGAGATGCCGTCCGGACGGACGGAGGTTGACGATCAGCGGCGTGCGGCTCGAGATCTCGTCGAATCGCTTAAGCGAGAGTGGCACCCCGACGCGGCCGGCGATCGCCAGCAGGTGGATCACCGCGTTGGTGGAGCCACCGATCGCCATCAGCAGCGTGATCGCGTTCTCGAGCGCCTCACTGGTCAACACGCTCGTCGGGTTGAGCTGCTCGCGCGCCAGCTC